>DASSKX010000068.1:0-2197 GCA_035689925.1 Acidobacteriaceae bacterium | reverse complement strand
CTCACTGTGCAGGACAACAAGGGGAGTCATGCGCGAAACCATAACCGCCGGGGCTGCCCCGGCCAGCAAGGTTGTCAGCAGCGCCAGCAGCAGCGCGCATCCGGCGCCGGCCCAGTCCAGATGCAGCGGCCCGCGAAAATCGAGCGCTGGGGGCAAATACTGCTGCATGGCGGGCACGAGGCTCGCTGCCAGCAAGATACCCAGCCCTCCACCCAGGATTGCCAGCACTGCGGTTTCGCGCAGCGCCATCCGAACCATCTCCGCGCGGCTCGCGCCCAGGGCGGAAGCCACCGCCATCTGCTGGCGTTGTCCGACCGCCCGCGCCAGCAGCAGGTTCATGATATTCACGCAGCCCACCAGCAACAGACCTGCCACTGCGCCCAGCAGGATCAGCAGCGGAGTGCGATTATTCCCCACCAGCTCGTCCTGAAATGGCGTGAGCGCTACCGAGAGGCTGGCCTTTTCATCGGGCGGCAGATTCGCCGAGATGGTGTGTTGCAGCGCATCCAGATCCGCTGTGGCCGACGATACCGAAACTCCGGGCTTCAACCGTCCAAGTCCGAAGTAGTTCAGGTCGCCCATCTCTTCGGCCAACTGGTCCTTTGAGAAAGTGAGTGGGGTGATAACTCCCAGGGACTCTCGGCGTGTCGTGTTCGCAATGCTGGCCATCGTTTCGACGGAGGGCATGTGGAACGTCTGCGGCATCACGCCGACCACCGTGTGCGGAAATCCGTCCAGTTGAATTGTCTTGCCGACGATATCTTTATCCGCGCCGAACTGCTCGCGCCATAAGTTATACGTCAGGACCGCAAGGCGGCCATGCTGCGCCTCATCGTCCGTAAAGGCGCGGCCCAGTTGCGGCTGCACCTGCAGCACAGAAAAAATCCCGGGCGTGGCGTTTAACACTCCAACGAGCAGCGGACGCTCGTCAGCTCCCCGAACAGCGGTCTCCTGGGAGTTTCCTCGCTGGGGCAGAAGCGGCAGCGAATATTCGCGCATCACCGCGACCGCATCGAAGCTGCGATTGTGCTGCTGCCAGAAGTTGAAGTGGTTCGCGCTCACCGGGAGAGTGGGGTAGAGATTGCTCCACTCCGCAACTTTTTCCTCAATCTCGACCAGGCGGTCCGGATGACTGAACGGCAGCGGCCTGAGCATCACGTCGTAGACCAGCGTGAAGATGGCAGTCGTCGCGCCGATGCCGAGGGCGAGCGTCAGCACCGCGGTCAGGGTAAATCCGAACGACTTGCGCAACTGCCGGATCGCGAATTTCAGATCAGTGAGCATCGTGGTTCCCTTCTCGCCTCATTCGGATCGCAGCGCCACGACAGGATCGAGATTGGCTGCGCGGAGAGCAGGCAGGATGGATGCGGCCAGCGCAGCAGTGCCCAGCAGAATCGTGGCCATTAGAAGCAGGAACGGATCGCGCGGCGCGACGCCGAAGAGCTGGCTGGCGATCAGATAGCCCGCGCCGATTGCTGCCGGAATGCCGATCGCGAGACCGATGCCTACCTGCAGAAACGCGCCTTTCAGGACCATGTTGATCACCTTACGGCGGTCCGCGCCGAGCGCCATGCGGACGCCGATCTCGCTGGTTCGCTGTTCGACAGCGTACGCCGTCACGCCATAGAGACCGACGGCCGCGAGCACCAGTCCGATGACTCCGAACAGAAGCGTCAGGCTGGCGATCATGTTCTGCTGCGCGAAGTCCGCGGAGACTACACCGGAATATGGATCGATGCCGTTCATCACGAAATTCGGATCGACGTCCGCAAGCGCCTTCTTCACATCCGCCTGCAGATTGGGCGGATTACCAGGAGCCCAGAGGACAATGTTGTTCAGGTAGTGCGACCAGGCTTCGCCGGCGTTTGCGGCCGGCTCCTGGAAGTGCGCGGTTTGCGCCTCGGGGAGATAGAACATCGGCGGGACGGGCTCCTTCATGTCGTCGCCGGCCATGTAGCGTATATCCGGGGTCACGCCGACGATTTCAAACATTCCGGCGTATTTGCGGTCTCCAGGGCCAAAGTGCTGGCCGATCGGATTCTGGCTGCCGAAGAAGTGCCTGGCAAAGGCCTCGTTCACAAGAGCAACGAGCCGTGTGTGCTCGTTGTCATCGTCCGAGAATGCGCGACCCTGGACCATCTTGTTCCCTAATACCTGGAAGAAGCCCGGGGTCATGCGTGTGTAGCCGGCGCTGTAG
>DASSKX010000067.1:0-2014 GCA_035689925.1 Acidobacteriaceae bacterium | reverse complement strand
GTGAGTCCCGACAGGTGTGGCGACTCCAGGCCGTTCAGGTCGAAGACGACGATCTGATTCCATCCGCGGTGCAGCCACGGTGCCGGCACGTACAGCGTGTCCTGCGGGCCGATGTTCCAGTAGCGGCCGATGGGGTGTCCGTTGATCCAGACGGCGCCTTTCTTCAGCGCGCGCACATCGAGAAAGGTGTCGCCGATCGTCTGGACCTGGAATCGGCCACGGTAGAATGCTGGGCCATGCGACGCAGGGGCGTGATCGAAATGGACAGTGCGAAAATCCGTCATCGGCAGCGGGAAAACCTGCCAGTTCGTTAGCGGTTGTCCATCGAGAGTCACGCCGGCGGGCAGGCCCTTGGCTGCATGGCGCATCATGCGCGTGGAGTTCACGCGTCCGTCATTCTCGACGAGGATACCGAGCATCGCTCCGGCGGGAGCATCGAGGGGAAGCGACGTTTGCTTCAGCCGGCGATCCAGGGTGCCGACCAGCTTCTGGTTGACGTAGATCTGCGCGTAGTCGTTGAGCCCGGAAAGGTCCAGGGCGCCATGCGTCGGGTTCTGTAACTGTTTCCGATACAAAATAAACCCGTACGCCTGCCCATAGCTTTCCATGGCGTTGACGGTCTCCGAGGACACGGGCGCAGGGAGGTTCTGCCATAGCGAGGCGGATTCCGTGAGCGTGAACTGCGGCACGGCGATGACGGGAGGCGCTGCGGGCACGGGCGGCAGCGGATGTCCCGCGTATTTTGCAAACACCTGGCGGTATGCCTCGTATTTCGCTGTGGGATGGCCGGCTTCGTCGAGCGGCGCGTCGTAGTCGTAGCTAGTGACGTCGGGCAGATAGCCGTTGTTCGTCCAGCTGGCCCCGCTCATGAATCCGAAGCTGGTGCCGCCGTGAAACATGTAGAGATTCACGGACGCACCACGGCTGAGGATCGCGTTGAGGTCGGCGATCTGCGGAGCGATGGGGCGCGTCTGGTGGGGCTCTCCCCAGTGGTCGAACCAACCCGGCCAGTACTCCGCCGCGAACAGCGGCTGGCCAGGACGCATCTGCGCCAGGAAATCGAGCGCAGACTGCGCGTGACCGATGCCGAAATTGACGGCGGCATAGGTACCCTCGATTGATCCGTTCTTCTCGCCTTTCACGGGGTTGGTCGTGAAGAGCAGCGCGTCGGTGAATCCCGCGCGCTGGAAGATCGCGCGCAGGTGCTTCAGGTATTCCTGATCGGAGCCAAAGTCGCCGTACTCGTTCTCCATCTGCACCGCGATGATGGGGCCGCCGCGTCCGATCTGGAAGGGCGCGACTTCCTGTCCCAGCTTCATCAGCCAGCGCTCGGCCGGAACCATGAACGCAGGGTCGTTGGAACGCAGCACTGTCTCCATTTTTTGATCGGCGAGCAGCCAGGCCGGGAAGCCGCCGAACTCCCACTCCGCGCACGAGTACGGCCCGGCACGCAGGACGACGTAGAGGCCCTCCTGCTGCGCCTCGCGGAGAAACTCCGGGAGATCCGCATTGCCGCTGAAGTCGAATTGACCGGGCTCGGGTTCGTGGACGTTCCAGAAGACATACGTCGCGATGGTATTCAGGCCCATGGCTTTCGCCATCTGCATGCGGGCGCGCCAGTACGCCCGCGGAATGCGCGCGTAGTGTATTTCTCCGGAGAGGATCTGGAAGGGCTGGCCGTCGAGTTCAAAATGATCGCCGCTGATGGTGAATGCATGCTTCTGTGCGGCCGAGGCGGTGCCGGCCGGCAGGGCGAGAAGCCCGGCCAGCACCAGGCAAAGGGAGATGCAGGCTCTCATCGATGTCACTCGGCGTGGATGAAGACCAGTTGATCGCCGTCGGGATCGGTAATTTCCACTTCGCCGGAGCGCTTCTTCGGCTTGAATCCGAGCGAGCGCAGGCGTTTGGCGGTGGCGCGCACATCCGGCACGGAGAAGAGGATGCGGAAGTGCAGCTGACCGGAAGTGGCCGCGCTCCCCGGCAGAAATTCGATGCGCTCGTCTCCGGCGCCGGG
>DASSKX010000066.1:0-4412 GCA_035689925.1 Acidobacteriaceae bacterium | reverse complement strand
AGGTGAAGCGACACTATATGCGGATTCGCCCGCCGGAATGCGGCGAGCCGTATGCGCACGAGGGTTGCGGAAGGGAAACGGTGCACATCAACAATCTGGCGCCGGATCAGAAGTCAGAGTTCGAGGCGCGGGAGATTGTCGATGGCGGCTTTCTGGAACTGGTGCGATATGGCGTCCGGGCAGCGGATGACCCAGTCGTTCTGGATACGATCAAGGTCATTGACCACGTGCTGAAGCGGGACGTACCTCAGGGTCCATGCTGGCTTCGCTACAACCACGATGGCTACGGGCAGCGCACCGATGGCGGCCCCTTCCTGGGCTGTGGACAGGGTCGGGCATGGCCGCTGCTGACCGGCGAACGCGCGCATTATGAGCTGGCGGCCGGGCGCGATGTGCGCCCGCTGATTCGCGCGATGGAAAACTTTGCCTCGTGCGGCGGTATGCTGCCGGAACAAATCTGGGATGAGCCGGACAAGAACGGGTTGCGCTGGGGCCGTCCGGCGGGATCGGCGATGCCGCTGGTGTGGGCTCATTCCGAGTACCTGAAGCTGCTGCGTTCGGCTGTGGATGGGGCGGTCTTCGATCGGATTCCGATTGTCGAAGAGCGTTACGCGAAGAAGCATCGTCCGCCGAGCGCGATTGAGGTGTTCAACACAGCGCGGCGGCAGATCAGCCGGATGGACGCAGGCCGCACGCTGCGGATCACGT
The DNA here is from genome assembly GCA_035689925.1 of Acidobacteriaceae bacterium. Classification (GTDB taxonomy): domain Bacteria; phylum Acidobacteriota; class Terriglobia; order Terriglobales; family Acidobacteriaceae; genus Palsa-343. The sequence goes on along the minus strand of DASSKX010000066.1, from coordinate 3,704 downwards.
CGGCGGCACGGTTCCAGGTGACGTGGACGGCCGATAGGTGGAGGACCAGGCAGGTGCTGGAGAGCACACAGCTGGGATATGCGGGATCGTATGCGGATTTGCCGAGCGGGTCGGGGCAATCGGGCGCGATCGAGTTCACGTTATTTTGGCCGGAGGAGAACCGTTGGGAGGGGCGGAACTACCACGTCGCCCTGGAATGAGGCTCCAGCGCCAGCGGTAACCGGTGCGCAGGAACTGCGGCTAGCTTCGGAACGTCTTTTCTTCCTTTGAGGGTCTGCTACTCAGGACTGCTGCGCTTTGGTCCGATGCGGGGGTGCGGTTTGCGTCATCCAACTACCAGAGCGCAAAATCAGGACTGACCTGTCTTTTTGATCCCTGGCCATATGTGGAGGAGTGCGAGAGCTTATGAGTGAACTGGACCAGTTGTCGATTAATGCCCTGCGGTTCCTTGCGGTGGATGCGGTAGAGAAGGCCAAGAGCGGGCATCCGGGTGCGCCGCTCGGATGCGCGCCGATCGCGTATCTGCTCTACCACAAGTACATGCAGCACAACCCGAAGAATGCGAACTGGGCCAATCGGGACCGGTTTGTCCTGTCGAATGGGCATGCGTCGGCGCTGCTGTATTCGGTGCTGCACCTCACCGGCTATGACCTGTCCATTGAGGACCTGCAGCAGTTCCGGCAATGGGGATCGAAGACGCCGGGCCATCCGGAGCGCGGCGAGGCCGAGGGCGTGGAAGTCACGACGGGGCCTCTGGGACAGGGGTTCGCGATGGGCGTCGGTATGGCGCTCGCGGAGAAGCACCTGGCGGCGGTGTATAACCGGCCGGGGTTCGAGGTGGTCGATCACTACACGTACGGACTGGTTTCCGACGGCGACCTGATGGAAGGCGTCTCGCATGAGACCGCTTCACTGGCCGGTACGCTGGCGCTCGGCAAGCTGATCTATCTCTACGATGACAACCTCATCTCGCTGGACGGCCCGACGGAGCTGTCCTTTACCGAAGACGTGCTGAAGCGCTTCGAAGCCTACCACTGGCACGTGCAGATCGTGCAGGACGGCAACGATCTGGAGGCGATTTCGAAGGCGATCGAGGCCGCACAGCGTGTGAAGGATAAGCCATCGCTCATCGCGGTCCGGACCGTCATTGGTTACGGCAGCCCGAAGGCGGGCACGAGCAAGGCGCACGGCGAGGCGCTCGGCGCGGAAGCCGTCAAGGAGACCAAGAAAAATCTCGGCTGGCCCGAAGACAAGACGTTTTACGTACCGGAAGACGCGAAGAAGAACTGGCTGCAGGCGGTGGATCGCGGAGCCCAGGCAGAGTCGGACTGGAACGCGCTGTTCTCGAAATACCGCCAGGCGCATCCGGATCTGGCGGCGGAGTTCGAGCGCGTGCAGGCGGGGCGGCTGAAGGATGGGTGGGAGAAGAGTCTGCCGAAGTTCCCCGCGGATTCGAAGCCGGTGGCAACCCGCACCGCCGGCAATACTGTCATGAACGCATTCGCAAAAGCCGTGCCGGAGTTGATCGGCGGCGCAGCGGATTTGTCGACTTCAACGAAGACGGTGATCAAGGATAGTAAAAACTTCCACCTCGATCCGACCGGGCAAAACATCTTCTTCGGCGTGCGCGAGTTCGGCATGTGCGCGATGGTCAATGGCATGGCCGCACACGGTGGCCTGATTCCGTACGGATCGACGTTCTTCGTGTTCACGGACTACTGCAAGCCGGCACTGCGTCTGGCAGCGCTGATGAATGTGCATTCAATCTTCGTCTTCACGCACGATTCCATTGGGCTCGGTGAGGACGGGCCGACGCACCAGCCCATCGAGCATCTGACAATGCTGCGCGCTGTGCCGCACCTGACGGACTTCCGCCCGGCGGATGCGAACGAGACGAGTGCCGTGTGGGGCCTGGCGCTGGAGCGTAAAGGCGCGTCGTTCATGGCGTTCTCGCGGCAGGATCTGCCGGTGCTCGATCCAGACAAGCAGCGCGTGTTTGAGGGCGTACGGCGCGGTGGATATGTCGTGGTAGACGGCGGAAGCACGCCGGATCTGGTGATCATCGGGACAGGTGCGGAAGTTTGGCCCGCGATTCGCGCAGCCGAGCAGCTGAAGAAAGACGGGATCAATGCCCGCGTGGTCTCGATGCCGAGTACGAAAATATTCGACGAACAGCCGGAGAACTACCGGGAGTCGATCCTGCCGGATGCCGTGCCGAAGCTGGCGATTGAAGCGGGAGCGACCCTGGGCTGGTGGAAATACGTTGGCCGGCATGGCGATGTCATTGGCCTGGACCGCTTCGGCGCGTCGGCGCCGGGTGCGACGGCTCTGGAGAAACTGGGATTCGGGGCGGACAACGTCGTCGCGCGGGCGAAGGCTCTTGTACAGCGAGCGCGCCGCGAGAAGGCCGAGCCGGCGATGGCGGCGAAGTAGGTGAAAGCAGGAGGTGAGCGAATCAGCTACTTGGCAGGTGGCTGGTTCGCGACTGAGCCTGGTGAGATGCTGGTCGCGAGATGCGGCCAGCATATGAACGACATTTTGAGGAACGGATGAAACTGGCGATCGGAGCAGATCACGCGGGGTACCCGCTGAAAGAGGAAGTTCGTGGCTATCTGGAGAAGCTGGGCCACGAGCTCATTGACCTGGGCGCGTTCAATGCGGAGCCGTCCGACTATCCCGATTTTGCGGAGGCGGTAGGCCGCGCCGTGATTGCGGGTCGCGCCGAGCGCGGGATTCTGATCTGCGGCAGCGGCGTAGGCGTATGCGTGGCGGCGAACAAGCTGCCGGGTATTCGGGCCTGCATGTGCCACGACCATTACTCGGCGCACCAGGGAGTGGAGCACGACAACATGAATGTGCTGGTGCTGGGCGCGCGGATCATTGGTGCAGCGCTGGCATTTGATCTCATCGATGCATTTCTCAGCGCGAAATTCCAGTCACAGGTCGAGCGGTACACCCGCAGATTGAATAAGGTTCTGGCCATTGAGGCGCGGAATATGCCGCAGGCCGCGGCTCCCATGCAGGAAAGCGCGAAGTAAGCTCATCAGCAGCAAGTCCCCAGTTCCTCGTTTGTAAATCTCGATCGCCGGGAGAGACGATGGCGGGCATCAGCACGATCCTCTGGGATGTGGGCGGCGTGCTGCTCACAAATGGCTTCGACGGAGCACAGCGCGATGCCATGCTGAAGCAATTCGCGCTGGATCGCGATGCGTTTGAGTTGCGCCATGCCGAGGTATTTCCTGCATGGGAGAAGGACACGATCGGCGTCGACGAGTATCTGCGTCACGTTGTTTTCTATGAGCCGCGCGATTTTACGCCGGCGCAATTTCTTGAAGCGATGAAGCAGCAATCGCAGGTGCTGCCCGACAGTGGCCTTCGAATCCTTAGCGAACTTGCGGCATCCCAACAGTACGTGCTGGCTACGGTGAACAACGAGTCGCGGGTACTCAACGAGTATCGGGTGGCGCGCTTCGGGCTGGCAGATTCATTTCAGGCATTCTTCAGTTCGTGTTACCTGGGACTGCGCAAACCTGATCCGAAGATCTACCAGGTGGCGCTGGACGTGTTGCAGCGCGACCCGGAGGACACGGCGTTCATCGATGACCGCGCCGAGAATGTGGCGGCTGCGGCGAAATTGGGCATTCAGGCGATCCGTTACACGGGCTCGGAGGAACTGGCACAGGAACTGGAGCGTCTCGGAATAG
>DASSKX010000065.1:0-3071 GCA_035689925.1 Acidobacteriaceae bacterium | reverse complement strand
GCCTGGATCTCTACCGGATCCAGAATGAGCGGCAACTTGATTCGCTGGGCCTCGAAGAGCTTTCAGCGCCCGACAGCATCGTGCTGGTCGAGTGGGGCGAAAAATTCCCCAGCGTCGTCAAGCGCAGCCAGGGCGAGATCGAAATGCGCGCCACCTGCGGCGACTCCCGCAGCAGTACCCTGACCCGCCGGGACTGATTCGTCCGCTAGAAGTGATGGATGTGCTCCGGCTGGGGGATCTCCGGCGGCCGTGAAGCTTCCCGTTCCAGCGAACGGCTGACCAGGTCGCGCGAGCCGAGGCCCACGGCCAGCGCCAGCGCCAGCACAATCCCGCCGAAGAGAATCCCAAACCCAAGCTCCACAATCTCCCCGCCCAGCGCGAGATGGTCGAGCACCATCGCGCCGGTCAGCACCAGGATCATCCACCGCACGCCCATGCTGAGCAGTCGTGCATAGCTGAGATTCAGATTCACGGCGGTGATGAGGACGCTGCGCGACGCAAACCGCGCCAGCACGTTCCCGGCCAGCAGCAGGATCGCCGCCCCGATCACGCGCGGGACATAAGCGAGGATCCACCCGGAGACAATCTTCTCCGACGTGCCCGCTTCGAAGGCGGAGGCACCGACCACGACGCCCGCGATCACCCAGAACCAGAACACGATGCGGCCAACCAGCAGCGACGGGGTCATGCGGGGCGTCCAGTCGGCGATCGTATTCGCGCCGCGCTGGATGCGATCGTCGAAGCCGACTGCCATCAGAATCCGGCGCACGATCACGGCAAGGATCCAGCCGATGAGCAGAAACACGACAAACGCGACGATGAACGCCAGAATGCCAGGAAGCATATTGGCGATCTGGTTCACCACACGGCCCATGGATGACTGCAGCGACTGTTCAACCTGTTGCCACATAGAAATCCTTTCTTTGCCCTAGGGATTGAAGCGGTCGGGCCATCTCCACCGGGAGACCAGATACGGCTTCTTCTCTTCCCATGCGCGAAACAGTTGTTCGAGGCGCTGCTCGGCCGCCGCGCGCGTCACGCTGGACACTTCGCGGACGTACGAGGCTACCCAGCCCAGGTACAGCGGCGTCAGGGCGCCCAGCAGATGCACGCGGCCGATCGTGCGCAGCCGCCAGGCCAGCGCAAAGTCATAAACGACGCTCGCCCACAGCGCGTCCGGCATATGGAACTGATCCGGAGCCAGCCTCGTCAGTCGCCGGATCTCCAGCATCGTGTTGGGCGGCAATACCAGACGCCACACTTCATCGAGGTTCTTCGAGCCGAGCAAAAAAGAATCCAGCATCGGCTGCGGATCGCCCGGCTCGATCGCGCCGGAGTCTTCCGGCGCATTGCCCCACGACGGCAGCGGCTGCGACCCGCGAATGCGCTGCCATTGCGGCGCGTCGCGCTCCATTTCATAAAAAAGCGAGCCCGTCAGCTGCCCAAGAACGGTGCTCAGTTCGAGCCCGGCGAGCGCGGTCTGATGATGAATATCGACGACCACTTCCCCCAGCGGCGACTGCGGCGACTGCGTCGCAGCGATGGCTCCAGGCCACAGCAACGATCCGCCTTCGCGCGCGTCGTGGTGGCGCGCCAGACGAGCAGCCATCGCGCCCGACGCCGCAAATTCATACGTCAGCGGAAACCGGATGCGGCGTCCATACAGCGCCCGGTGCAGCGGCGCGAGAATCCCGCTGTTGATCAACCCTTCGAATTTCCCCGTTGGATAGACCGGCAGCGCGAGCCCGCACTGCCGCTCGAGAATCGCATACGAGAACAGCTGAATCGTATGCGCATTCAATCCCGCCAGATCGGGCCCGAGCACAATGCAGGCGCGCGCCTTCAGTCCGGCCGCCAGAGAAAGAATCGCCCGCTGATTGGCGGAAACTTCGGACCAGAACTCAGCGCCCGCGGCGGGTACGCTGAACGGAACCAGGCTCAGCGGAGCATGGCCGTTCTGCTCGGTCGTGCCGAAGCCGGCTGCATCGGGCGGTCCGGGCAGCGCGAACGCAAATCGCAGCGAGCCCATGCTGGAGCCGAGTTCCTCGATGATCTTGCCCGCCTGCAGGCGAAGATCTTCCGGCGCAACCGGGCCGGCGATGCCGACGACAATATCGGCGGAGCCGAGCGGTTCTGTGTTCTGACGCGTTTCCTCTGAAAACTCAACGCCCGTCATCGTCCCTCGTCAGTCGGCTCACAGGTCCAGCGACACAATGCCGTGCAGCGGAATACGAATCCACGTCGGCCGGTTATTCAGCTCGTACACCAGCTCGTACAGCGCCTTATCGAGCATATAGATATCCAGCACCGTATCGAAAGCCTCGCCCTGTGGCGGTATGATCGGCGACGAGCCCACAGCCTCCAGATAAGAACGCAGAAACTCCGCGGAGACCGAAGTTTCCCACAACCGCGCCCAGGATTCCAGCTGCGCGTAATGCTCCGGGCGGCGGCTGGTGTATTTCGTCAGCGCGACAAACGCTGCATAGCTGAACGAGCGCAGCATCCCGGCAACGTCCTTCAGCGGCGAATGCTTCACGCGTCGCTCGCTCAGCGGCCGGGCCGGCTCGCCTTCGAAGTCCAGGATGACAAAATCGCCCCGGGAGCGCAGCACCTGGCCCAGGTGGTAGTCGCCGTGAATGCGCGTCCACTGCCCTGCACTGGGAAGTTGGCACAGCCGGCGAAACTTGTTCAGCAGCGCGCCACGCCGGCTCAGGGCAAGCGCCGCCGCTTCCACCGTGTCGTCCGGCAGCACCGACAGGCTGCTCTTCAGCGCGTCGAATGCTACCGCCGCGTGATGCGCAAGCTGTTCCCGCATCCCGTCCAGATCGCCCACGCTCGGCGTGACCGGCGCAAACGCCGCGTCTTCGCCCGATGCGAGCGCACAATGCAGTTCGCCGGTTCGACGGCCCAGCGTGCACGCGGCTTCCAGATAAATCCCGGCGTGCTCTTTCGCCTCCGGCAGGATTTCCCCGCGCCGCGTCGGAGCGGCCGGTGCGAATCGGGTCGATGCGGTGGTCTCGTAGTACCGGTCGAGTTCCTCGAGCGTCCACTGCCAGCCGTCGCCCTCGTTC
>DASSKX010000064.1:0-2160 GCA_035689925.1 Acidobacteriaceae bacterium | reverse complement strand
CCACTTCGGCTGACAGGAGAAGCTTATGTCCCGCACCATCGTTATCGATCCGGTCACGCGTCTCGAAGGTCACGGCAAGATCACGCTCCAGCTCGACGAAGCGGGCATCGTGCAGGACGCCACGTTCCACGTGACGCAGCTGCGCGGGTTCGAGAAGTTCTGCGAAGGGCGTCCGTTTTACGAGATGCCGAACATCACGGCGCGCGTGTGCGGCATTTGCCCGGTGAGCCATCTGATTGCTTCGTCGAAGGCCTGCGACGCCATCCTCGCCGTGCAGATTCCACCAGTGGCGGCGGATCTGCGGCGGATCCTGAATCTCGCGCAGCTGATCCAGTCGCACGCGCTGAGCTTCTTCTATCTGTCGTCGCCGGACCTGCTGCTGGGCATGGACGCGAATCCCGAGGAACGCAGCATTCTGCAGGTCGCTCAGAGTCATCCGCAGATCGGCGCGGACGGCGTGGCGCTTCGGCAATTTGGACAGCGGATCATTGAGATGCTGGCAGGCAAGCGCATCCATCCGGGCTGGACGGTGCCGGGTGGCGTCAACGAGCCGCTGAGCGAAGAGAAGCGCGACCAGATCCTCGCGCTGATTCCGCCGGCGGTGGCGGCGATCCAGCGGACGCTGCTGTGGTTCAAGGACGCGATCCAGAAGTTCTCCGCGGAAATTGAGGTCTTCGCGAATTTTCCGACGCTGTTCATGGGGCTGATCGACGACCGCGGCCTGGCTGAGTACTACGACGGGCATCTGCGGGTCATCGACTCGGAGGGAAACATCATCGCGGGCGAACTCGACCCGGCGCACTATCAGGACTTCATCGGGGAAGCGGTCGAGCCGTACACCTACATGAAATTTCCGTACTACAAGCCGCTCGGGTATCCGGGCGGGACGTACCGGGTGGGCCCGCTGGCGCGGCTGAACCTTGCGGGCCGCTGCGACACGCCGCTGGCGGATCAGGAATGGAAGGCATTTCGCAACCTGTCCCCGCGGCCGCTGCTCAGTTCCTTCTACTACCACTACGCGCGGCTGATCGAAATGCTGTACGCCACGGAGAAGATCGAGGCGCTGCTGGCGGATCGGGGCATCCTCGACAAGCACGTGCGCGCCACTGCGTCGGTGAATAACCTGGAGGGTGTCGGCGTGGCGGAGGCTCCGCGCGGCACGCTGATCCATCACTACAAGGTGGACGAGAATGGGTTGATCACCTGGGCGAACCTGATCATCGCTACGGGGCACAACAACGGCGCGATGAACCGGGGCATTTTGCAGGCTGCGCGTCACTATGTACAGGGCGATCAGGTGAAGGAAGGCATGCTGAACCGCGTAGAAGCGGTGGTGCGAACCTTCGATCCATGCCTGAGCTGCTCGACACACGCGATGGGCCGCATGCCGTTGTCGATTGAGCTGCGCGCGGCGGATGGTTCGCTGTTGCGCGAAGTACGCAGGGGCTGAGGCAGGGTATGCAAAGCGCAATCCTGCCTCCCGCACTCGCGCTATGGCGCGCCGGCCACGGCGCTCGTCCTGCCGTGCAGTCCGGCCAGGCGGCGGAACGGGCTTCGGAGAGAAACGGAACGAGCGTCAGCAGGACAGGAGTCGGGGCTCCGGCGTTGCTGCTCGCGTGTGGAAACTCGCTGCGGCAGGATGACGGAGTCGGTCTGCAGATCGCGGAGGCGGCGGAACAACTCTTCCCCGCCTCGCGCCTGCGGATCATTGCTGCGCCGCAATTCACACCGGAAATGGCCGCAGAGCTGGCCGCGACGGACCTGGTGCTATTCGTGGATGCCAGTGCAAGCGATGAGCCGGGGGCGATCCGGGTGAGACCCGTTGCGCCGTGTACGGAAAGTGCGGAGACCCACCGCCTCGATCCGCCGGCACTGATCGCGCTGGCGCTGCAGCTCTGCGGACATGCTCCGGCGCGGGCCTTCGTCGTGACCATCGGGGCGCAGAGCTTCGGCTATGGCGAGGACCTGTCGGGGCGCGTGCGCCAGGCGGTTCCGCGCGCCGTTCGACTGCTGGGAAACCTGATTACCGCGTTCGGAAACTCCGCGTTCTGATCGCAGTCAGAAGCGGCCATCCTAATCCGCCACGCCGGGCATCTCTCTGACACCGGGAACCTTCCGCGACTGCTGCTGGAGATTGAGCAGTCTGCGCAGGGTCTCGGT
>DASSKX010000063.1:0-2567 GCA_035689925.1 Acidobacteriaceae bacterium | reverse complement strand
TATGATCACCCGGAGCGGATCTATGCGCCGGTGACGCTGTCGCACGAAGGCTACACGCAGCCCTTCTCGTGGCTCAGCTTCCAGGACGTGCGGGCGCAGAACCACGTCTTCGCGGCACTCTCGGGAATCTGGAATTTTCGCAGCGCGAATTTGCAGACGCCCTCGGGACCGGTGGCGCTGAAGTGGGTGCAGGGCTCGGACAATTTCTTCGACGTATTTGGCGTCGCGCCCATTCTGGGCCGGACCTATCGCAAGGGCGAAGAGGCCGCCGGGCACAACGACATTGCGGTGCTGAGCTACGAGGTGTGGCAGACGAACTTCGGCGGCCGCGCCGACGTGATTGGCAAAACGATCGACCTAGACGGCAAGCCCTACACCTGCATCGGCGTGATGCCGGCGGGCTTCCGCTATCCGCTGAGCGCGGTGAATGCGATCTATACGCCGCTGCATCCGGATCGCGCGTGGCTGAACTCGCGCGGCGATCACTGGCTGCGCACCGTGGGGCGGCTGAGGCCCGGCGTGACGCGGCAGCAGGCGCAGGCGGATCTGGATGCCGTGATGGCGAACCTGGGCCGCGCCTATCCGCAGACCGATGCAGGACGCCGGCTGCAGATGATTCCGCTCACCGAGGCGGTGAATGGATCGAGCCGCAGCGCCCTGTGGATGCTGGTGGCGGCGGTGCTTGCGGTTCTGCTGATCGGCTGCGTCAACGTTGCGGGGTTGCTGCTGGCGCGCGGCGTGAAGCGCGAGCGCGAGATTGCGCTGCGGGCGGCGGTGGGCGCGAACCGCACGCGGCTGGTGCGGCAAATTCTGACGGAGAGCCTGCTGCTGGCGGTGATGGGCGCGGCCGGCGGCGTCGCTCTGGCATCGCTGCTGTTGAGCGCGATGCAGACCTTCCTCGTCCATGCGCTGGCGCGCGGCGGCGAAGTGCAGATGGACTGGGTCGTGTTGCTGGTGGCCGTCGGATTGTCGGCGGCAGCTAGCGTCGCGGCGGGACTGTATCCGGCGCTGCGGCTCTCAGGAACCGATCCCAACCAGGCGCTGCGCAGCGGCGGATCGGCCGGAACCGCCAGGGCGCATCATCGGCTGCGCTCGGTCTTCATCATCGGGCAGGTGGCGCTGTCGCTGGTGCTGCTGGTGACGGCGGGCGCGCTGCTGCGCGCGGTTGCGGGGCTCCGTCATGAAGATCTGGGCTTCGATCCGGCGCACATTCTGACAGCGGAGATCGACCTGTCGCCGGGACGGTACGAAGCGGGCGACGTGTGGGGGAATTTCTACAAGCCGATGCTGGATCGCGTGCAGCATCTCCCGGGCGTCTCGGCCGCAGGCGTGAACACGCTGATCCCGATTCAGGGATGGGGCTGGAGCCAGGAGATCCGGGTTGTCGGGCAGCCGCCGGTTGCGCCGAACGAGGTCGACCTGGCCGAGCAGCGGTTTGTCACGCCGGGATATTTCGACGCGATGGGCATCCGGCTGCTGCGCGGGCGCATGCTGTCGGAATCAGCAGACAAATCGACGAACAAGTTTGGCACGATGGTTGTGAATCAGGCGTTCGTGAAGAAATTCCTGCGCAACGGGGCTGATGCCATCGGGCAGCATCTGAACGACAACGACAAGCCGGATGAGCGCACGGAGATTGTCGGCGAGGTGACGAGCATCCGGCAGAACCTGCGAGAACCGCCGCAGCCGGAGATGGATTATCTGGTGACGGAGCTGGGGCCGAAGGACCTTGCTTCGCTGGGCATGACGCTGTACCTGATCGTACGGACGAAGGGCGATCCGAATGCAGTGATCCCGGAAATACGCGAGGTCTTTCGGCAGATTGATCCGACGCTGCCCTTCCGCGCACCCGAGACCATGAACCAGATCATCGCCGATCAGCTGGTGATGCAGCGGATGGAAAGCTGGCTCTTCGGCATCTTCGCATCGCTCGCGCTGTTGCTGGCGGTGGTCGGCCTCTACGGGCTGATCAGCCACGAGGTGGAGATGGGCACGCGCGACATCGGCGTGCGCATGGCGCTGGGCGCAACCCGCGGCAGCGTCTTCGCGCTGGTGCTGCGCCGGGTGGCACTGCTGCTGGCGGGCGGACTCGCGGTTGGTGTTGCGCTGACGTTTGCGGTTCACCGGGCCATCGCCGCCGTCGTGGATTTCCGCTTCGTGCATCAGGCGGGGCTGCTCAGCGTGCTGGTGCTGACGATGGCGGCAGCAGGACTGGCGGCGGCGCTGCTGCCGATGCGACGCGCGGCTTCCATCGAACCGATGCAGGCGCTCCGGTCGGAGTAACGTACCACGCGGTCAGCTTTATTTATTCCAGCAGGGATGCGGCGATCGCGACGGCGGTGATCGCCGCCGTCTCCGCGCGCAGGATGCGCGGGCCCAGCGTGACGGCGCGCCAGTTCTCCGCATCGAAGAGCGCCTCCTCTTCGGGAGCCCATCCACCTTCCGGGCCAATGGCGACACGAATCGCAGGCTGCGCGTCCCCGCCGCCATCGAGCGCTTCCGTCAATGCCTGGCGCAGGGTCGTCGAGCGCTCCTGCTCCGCGAGCACCAGGCGCACGGCGTCGGCG
>DASSKX010000062.1:0-3554 GCA_035689925.1 Acidobacteriaceae bacterium | reverse complement strand
AGCACCTTGCCCGTGTCTTCATCGATGGCCTGCGTGTGCGTCGAGCGCGTGACGAAGAAGCGGTGGTGCGGCGCATCGACGGTGACGTAGTCCCAGCCGCCCTCACCGCCGACGTGGAAGGTGTTGGTGACCTGCCAGCTCGCCTGAGCGGAGGCCGGCAGCACGCCCGCGAGCGCCGCGGACAGAACGATCAGAACGAAACCACGCAGGGTCACGGTGGGCCTCCTTCAGGACAGGAGAACCTTACTCCACTCGCCTTAAAGTTTGCTGAAGGCCGAGCGCTCAGCGCGCGAAGAGCAGGCGCCGCATCAGCAGCAGTACGAGCAGCGGCGTCGCGACGGAGATCGCGATCCAGAAGCCATTGCTGTACATCGTGTGGTGGGCGATTGTGGTCAGCGAGAGCGCGTCGAGCACGGGGCGGGCGGAGGTCTCCGAGACCGCGGCTGCGGCGCGGAAGCGGAACATCGCCACGAGCATCGCGATGAGGAAGGCCAGGGCTCCGGCGGCGGCGAAGAATCCGGGGATGGCGCGCTTCCACGGGAATGCGATGGGAGCGGGCGCGCCGCCCTCCTGCCGGATCGCGGCCATGACGGAGTCGGTGAAGCCGGAGGCGGGCAGAATCACATCGTCGTGCGAAGACAGAGCAGCGTCGAGCTGAGCTTCGGTGAGGCGGTTCGTGTTGGGCACGTGCGGGGTCATCGGGCCTCCTTCGGAGCCTGCGCGGGGAGCGTCGCAGGTGCGGCGGCGCGCGGCGTGCGCGTGAACTTGCTGCGGAGCAACTCGCGTCCGCGGAAGAGGCGCGCCTTCAGCGTCCCTTCGGGAATGTGCAGCGTGCGGGCGGCGGCGGGCACGTCCTGCTCGTGGAAGTAAAACAGCAGAACCGCGTCGCGATATTTCTCCGGCAGCGCCAGCACCGCGCGGCGGAGAGCCTCGTCCCGGCGCGCATCGTCGAAGGCTGCCGGCGAGAGACGCTCGTCAGGAGGCTCGGCGATCTCGTCCAGCGACTGCATGCCGGCCGGGATGCGGTGCAGCTCGGTGCGGTAGCAGTTCGCAGCCAGTGCGAAGAGCCACGTCGAAAAAGCCGAGTCGCCGCGCCACTGAGCCAGATTGCGCCACGCGCGCAGAAAAGCCTCCTGTGCCATCTCCTCCGCGCGTCCGCGATCGCGGCAGTAGCGCCAGGCTAGGTTCACGAGCGGGATCTGCCAGCGCTCCACGAGCAGAGCGAAAGCCTCCGTCTCGCCCGCGAGCACCCGTTCGACCACGGCCCGATCCTCCTGCCTTGCGCCGTCCACGCGTCTGTTCCTTTGCCCGGTAGGACCTGGCTCAAGGATGCGCGGTTGCGTTTTTTGTGTCGAGGAGAATCGGCGAAAGATTTTGAAACCGTGAAAGCGCGGCGCTGGTCGTACGGGTTGAGCAAGGAGGAATGACGATGCCGGAACATGGACTTGAGGCGATGTCGGTGTTTGGATTTCTGGCGGTTGGGGCGATTGCCCTGTTCACCATGATTTCCATTTCGGTGTGGACCGATGCGCGGCGCAAGGAGCGTGAGGCCTATTACAAGGCGGACATGCTGAAGAAGGTCGCCGAGGCCCAGGGTCCGGCCGCAGCTTCCGCGCTGGAACTGCTGCGCGAAGAGGATCGGCTGGCGACGGTGCATCGGAAGCAGGGCCTGAAGATCAGCGGGATGGTCGTCGGAGCTGTCGGGGTGGGGCTGCTGATCTTTCTGCGCGCGCTGATTCCGGGAGCGCCCATCTACCTTTGCGGGCTATTGGTCTTCCTGATTGGCGCAGCGCTGTTCGGCGGCTCCTACGTGGTGACGGTGGCGGAGTAGACGCTGCGCCACGCGTCTCGTATTACAATGTTTTACAATGCGTGTGGCCCGGACCATCTCGATCACCTTGCCGCCCGATCTTCTGGATAAAGCCCAGGAGGTGGCCCGGCGGGAGCATCGGACGATGAGCGAACTGTTTCGCGAAGCTCTCCGACGATACATGACGCAGGATCCGCGATGGGATGCCCTGCTGCTGCGCACCCGGGCTGCTGGCGAGGCGCACGGCGTGAAGAGCGAATCGGATGTAGAACGCCTCACGGATGAGTACCGCCGCGACAAGCGCCGATCTGCCCGCCGATGACGCGAGTCGTGGCGGACACGAACATCTTTATCTCGGCGCTGATGTTCGACGGCTTGCCTGGGGTGTTCCTTGACCTTGCATTGGCCCGCGCATTTACGCTCATTTCATCTCCTGCGCTTCTGGACGAGCTGGACGACACGTTGTGCGCTAAATTTGCTGTCTCCGGCGAAGACCTGCGGCTCATTCGCGCGAAACTGGAAGGCGTCATTTCCCTGGTTGACCCCAGCTTCCGTCTGCAGGTCGTTGCTGACGATCCTGATGACGATCGGGTTCTGGAATGCGCGGTTGCAGGAAAAGCGGATTGCATCGTGAGTGGCGACCGGCATCTGCTCCGCTTGGGTTCGTATCAGCAAGTGCCGATCATAACGGTTCGCGAGTTCCTGTCCGAGATCGACCGGGGACGGTGACACCGACGGACGAACTGCGTCGAATCCACAGGAGAGAAACACAGGAACGAAGGCCGGAATCGGGCTCGGAAGAACGGAACCCGGGGCCGGCCTTTCGCGTATCTCAGCACAGTCTATGCAGAGCCTGGGCGACACCTTCGGGCAGGTGTTTCTGGCCATCCGCGCCAACAAGCTGCGCTCGTTCCTGACTATGTTCGGGATCGCGTGGGGGGTCGGCTCGCTGCTGCTGCTGGTGGGCGTCGGCGAAGGCTTCCGCTCCGGACAGAAGCGCGAGTTTGCGCAGCTGGGCAACGACATCATCATGATGTGGGGCGGCAATGTGCCGTCGGTGGCGGGCCAGCACACCGGGATGCGCTTCTACTACCTGACCCTTGGCGATGAGCAGGCGCTGCGGAGCCAGGCGGGCGATCTGCGGTCGGTGACGGCGCTGATCCAGCGCAGCGACATCAAGCAGCAGAGCCAGTATCAGACCGCCGGCGGGCGCGTCCTGGGTGTCGAGCCCAACTACGATGGCGTGCGGTTCATGCCGATTGCGCAGGGCCGCTTCATCAACGAGAGCGACATCCTGAACCACAATCGTGTGATCGTGCTCGGGGAAAAGAGCGCGAAGCTGCTCTTCCCGGGGCGTCCGGCGGTGGGCGATTTCGTCATCCTGAACGGCACGCGCTTCGCGGTGATCGGCATTGCAGACCATATCGGCTTCGGCAACGCCGACTTTCAGAACCAGCAGGTGTATATCCCGCTGACCGTGATGCAGGAGATGTTTCCGCTCAAGGGGTATGCGGTGCCGCGCGATGCGGTCGACTCGATCAACTTCCAGCCGCGGATGCACGGCGACAATGTGATCGCGAAGCACGAGGTGGAGCAGATCATCGCGCGGCGACACGGCTTCGATCCGAACGCGCCCAATGCATTCAACATGTGGGACACCATCGAGTCGATGAACATGGTGGGCAAAATCTTCGATGCCATGGACGTTTTTCTCGGCGGCGTGGGCCTGGTGACGCTGACGCTG
>DASSKX010000061.1:0-2923 GCA_035689925.1 Acidobacteriaceae bacterium | reverse complement strand
GCTGGAGCACCGTCTGGCTCATGGTACGCCTCTGAACGATGCCGACATTGAACAAGCCACCATCGATGGGGCCGTGCAGCGCCTTCGCCCCAAGCTCATGACGGTCACAGCGGTTATTTTGAGCCTGGCGCCGATCCTCTGGGAAACCGGCATTGGATCGGACGTGATGAAGCCGATCGCCGCGCCCATTGTCGGTGGAATGATCACCTCAACGATTCACGTCCTGATCCTTGTACCTGTGTTTTTCCTGCTGATGAAACGAAGGGCGCTAAGGCGGGGCACGCCTCCGTTACCTCCGGGTCAGAACGTCACTGCACTTCCGGAACAATACATAGGCTGCCAGGACTGAACTCCGCTGCTGTCACCTCGGCCATAAATCGCCGATGCAAGCTGCCGGCGAGGACGGGGCATAGGTGGCTAGCCTGTGCCGGAACAGCTCCGGTCCGCAATTGGCGCGAACAGAAACCTTGCGCTCACTAACGGGTCTGGCCGGTCCGCAGCAAGCCGAATCCTCGGCACAGGCAGGCTGCCCTGCTCCCGCGGTAAACGCCCCTATAATTTCCTGGAACCGAAACCGACCATGATCTTGAGCCCGCACGAAACGCGACTGCTGGCCAGGGATCAAATATTCGATGAGGAGCCGCCATGTTGTGCGTTGATCGCAACCTGCTTCGCCGCAACCACCGAGTTACTTCAATCCTGTTTTCTCTCCTCATCGCCGCAACCTTGCCTGCACGTGCGCAAACCGCTCCGCCGCTGAATCCTGCGCTGATCGCCTCGAATTGGTCTGCCTCATGGATCGCGAGCCCGACGGCTCCGGCACGTACGCCGGGCGTGTTTTACTTCCGCCGCGAACTCATGCTGTCCACTGTGCCCTCGCATTACTGGGTCCATGTCAGCGCGGACAACCGGTACATCCTGCATGTAAACGGCAAATACGTTGCGGAGGGCCCTGCACGCGGCGATCTCTTCCACTGGCGATTCGAGACGGTGGATCTTGCCCCGGACCTGCAGCCCGGAAACAATGTCCTGGCGGCCGTGGTGTGGAATTTCGGCGAGCTCGCGCCAGTCGCGCAGATGACCAACCGAACCGGCTTCCTGATGCAGGGCGACACGCAAGCCGAGGCCGCGGTCAACACCGGCAGAGAGTGGCAGGTGCGCGAGGAGCCGGGCCGTGCCGCGCTCGGCCACACCGGCGCGCACGGTTACTATGCCGCAGGGCCAGCAGAAAAGATTGACGGTCGAGTACTCGACTGGACGTGGGATCAGCCCGATGCTTCTTCCTCCGGCTGGCTAACTCCGCGGGTGCTCGGGCGTGCTGCCAGTCGCGAAGCGCAGGATGCGAGCAACAACTGGGAACTCCTGCAGGATCCGCTCCCGTTGATGGAGCATCGCCTCGTCGACGCTGGAACTCCGGTGCGCGCCGACGGCCTTTCCTCTCTTCCCTCCTTCCCCGCCTCACCACTCACCATCCCGGCGAACACCCACGTCACAGTGCTTCTGGATCACCGCGTTCTGCAGACCGCCTACCCTGAACTCACCGTCAGCGGCGGCCGCGATGCCGAGATGAAGCTTACCTACGCCGAGGCCCTGTATGACGCGCAGGGAAACAAAGGCAATCGTGACGAAATTACCGGCCGTCAGATCCAGGGCATTACGGATGAATTCATCGCCGGCGGGGGCGACGCGCACAGCTTTCAACCGCTCTGGTGGCGCACATGGCGCTATCTTCAACT
The DNA here is from genome assembly GCA_035689925.1 of Acidobacteriaceae bacterium. Classification (GTDB taxonomy): domain Bacteria; phylum Acidobacteriota; class Terriglobia; order Terriglobales; family Acidobacteriaceae; genus Palsa-343. Next base: position 1,187 of record DASSKX010000061.1, on the reverse strand, counting down.
GGACATCACGACGAAATCGGAACCATTGCAGCTGGTTTCTCTGCGTGCCTGGTTTTCGGCGTACCCCTTTCAGGCAGCAGCTGCGATCGCCGGCGATGTTCCGCGTCTCGATGCGCTCTGGGAAACCGGTTGGCGCACCGCCCGCCTCTGCGCTCATGAAACCTATATGGACGCGCCCTACTGGGAGCAGCTTCAGTACGTCGGGGATACGCGGATCCAGGCGCTGATCTCGTATGTGATGACCGGCGACGCCCGACTTGCGCGCCAGGCCATCACGAACATCGACGATTCGCGGACGCCCGAAGGCATCAGCCAGAGCCGCTATCCTTCCGGGCTCCCGCAGTTCATCCCGCCCTTCTCGTTGCTCTGGGTCAACATGCTCCACGACTACTGGATGTATGTTGATGACCTGCCACTCGTGCACGAGACACTGCCGCACACCCGTACAGTCCTGGACTGGTACGCGGCCCGCCTACGGCCCGATGGGCTCCTGGGCAATGTGAAATGGTGGGAATTTGGCGACTGGACCGAAACCTACCGCGACGGGGTTCCACCGCAGGATGCCGATGGCGGCTCGACATTTCTGACGCTGCAGTTTATCGAGGCCCTCCAAGCAGCAAAGGAGATGGAATCGCAGTACGGCAGTCCTGAGCGCACGCAGCAATATCAGACGATCATCCGCAAAGCGTCAGATGCGCTGAACCGCGAGAACTGGGACCCCCGCTATGGGCTTTACGCGGATACCCCGGCAAAGACCAGCTGGAGCCAGGAAGCCAACGTCCTCGCTGTCATGCTCGACGTTGCCCCGCGCGATCAGCAGCAGCCAATCCTGCGGCGCGTGCTCGGATCAAAACAGCACGAGGCCACCAGCTTCGAAGGTAAGCCGGTGCCACCGATGTCTGAGGAGAGCTACTACTTCCGCTTCTATCTCAGCCGCGCGCTCGAACACGCCGGCCTGGCCGATCTCTACCTCAGCCAGTTGCAGCCGTGGTACGCGATGCTCGACCTGGGACTGAGCACATGGGCTGAGAAGCCGGAACCGACACGCTCCGACTGCCACGCCTGGAGCGCCAGCCCGAATTACGATCTGCTGACGCTGGTTGCCGGGATTCGGCCTGCCGCTCCTGGTTTTAGCAGGGTCATGATTGAGCCGCATCTCGAGGGTCTGCACCACCTCGATGCATCCA
>DASSKX010000060.1:0-2150 GCA_035689925.1 Acidobacteriaceae bacterium | reverse complement strand
GATTCACGCCGGGGTTGACCGTAGCCCGCGCACACACCCACGAATACGGCCCGAGCCGCATCGGAAAATGCACGAGACGGAATTCGGGATTGTTGTATTCGTGCGTCGCGCCGCAAATGTATGCTCCCTGCGAAACAATGCTGTGCGATCCCATGTAGAGAGGCGAGGGATTGTAAAGCTCAGCGCCGTCGGCGACGCAAACGCGGTCAGCGCAGTACAGGTTCCAGGGCGCCCAGATGCGCGCGGTGCGGTGGAAGTGACACTGGGCTCCGAGTTGCGCTCCAAAGAGGCGCAGCAGCATGGCCCGCCAGGCGAGCATGGGGCGGGGAGAGAGCCGATAGAGCGTGGCGTAGACAACGCCCCAGAGTCCCCGCATGATGCGGTTACGGAGCGAGTAAGCGGGCCGTAGTGTCGGATCGGAAGCGGCCGTTGTTTCGCTCACTGCGCTACCTCGCTGGTACGGGCGCGGATCGCCTTTTCCCGCAGCAGTTCGCGGGTTTTCAGGAGGATCATGTACTCGTAGATCGTCTGCAGGTTGACGTATTGAACGCCCGCCTTGCCGTCGAGAACCGCTCGCCGGACCAGCATCAGATAGAGCCACTTTACGAGCGGGCGCGCCGGCATGCGATAAAAGAGCGCCTTCTGGGCCGCTCGGCGAAGATGAAACGTCTTCCCGAACAGAGCCGTTTTCAGCGACGCATTCTCGAGAAAGCCTCCGGAGGCGACGACCTCGGCTTCCATGGTCGAATAGGCATTGTGCCGCTCGATCCACCACGCGATGCCCTTCGAAAAAGGATAGTGGTTCATCGGGTGCCTGAGTTCTCCGGTCTCGCCCTCGACTTTCAGCACTTCATTCACTTCTCGCTCATAGCGCACCATCGCAGGGCGGACCAGACGAAGATAAAGCGGCGTCATCTGCGAGTGCTTCAGCCGGGAGCCATTCAGGTAATAGTGGATCGGAAGGCGATAGGCATTCACGCCTGGGCGGGGATGAGCGACGGCTGCCCGCATCTCCTCGACGAGAGCCGGTGTGGGGCGTTCGTCGGCGTCGAGCATGAAGAGCCACTCATAACGAAAGGGCAGGCTGCGCAGGGCGGCATTGCGCTGCGACGCGTATCCATCAAACGCCCGCTGGACGACGTTGGCCCCGCGTGCCCGGGCAATCTCGACGGTGCGGTCATTGCTGAACGAATCGAAAACGTGAATGTCGTCGGACCAGGAGACGCTTTCCAGGCAGCCGGGGAGATCCTTCTCTTCGTTGCGAGTAAGGATCAGAACCGAGATCATGCCCTCATTTTAGCGTGCAGATTTTTGCGTTCATCCGCAGACTTCGGTAACCCTGCGCGGGCCGCACCGCCAGGGTAGACTCGATTTGTTATGGATTTGCAGGGCTGCGGAACTGCGCTGATCACGCCCTTTCGCGCGGACGGCAGTATCGACGAGCGGGCGCTGTACGACCTCGCGCGATGGCAGGTGGAGAGCGGCATCGACTGGCTGGTCGCCTGCGGCACCACTGCGGAAACTCCGACCCTCGACGACCGGGAATGGCTCCAGGTGATTCAGATCGTCACGGAAGCCGCTGCGGGACGAGTCCCCGTCTGGGCCGGATGCACGCACAATGCCACCCGCCAGGCCGTGGCCAAAGCGCGCGCGGCAGCACAGGTGCGCGGCGTCACGGCGATCCTCAGCGCCAATCCGTACTACAACAAGCCCACGCAGGAAGGCCAGTTCGAGCACTTTAAGGCGGTCGCGCATGCCGTGAAGCTGCCGGTGGTGCTCTACAACATCCCCAGCCGCTCCGGCGCGAACCTGGAGCCGACGACGGTGCTGCGGCTCGCGGAAGCGGCCCCGAACATCGAAGGCATTAAGGAATCCAGCGGCAATCTGGTGCAGATCACGGAACTGATTACCCGGGCGCCGCGCGCTTTCAAGGTCTACTCCGGCGACGATACGATGGCGTTGGGTACGGTTGGCGTGGGCGGCGCCGGGCTGGTCTCCGTCGTCTCGAATCTGATTCCGGCGGACATGACGGCGATGATGCGCGCCGCGCTTGCGAATGACTGGCCGACGGCACGCCGTGTGAATCGCAAGTATTTCCGGCTGATGCAGGGCATCTTCAAAGAGACGAGCCCTGGCCCGGTGAAGGCGAT
>DASSKX010000059.1:0-2280 GCA_035689925.1 Acidobacteriaceae bacterium | reverse complement strand
CCGGATCCTTGTCGCCCAGCGCGATGGCGGAGCGCAACTGCTCGATCGCGCCAGACGTATCGTGAAGGCGCGCGAGCGCCACGCCGAGGTTATAGTTCAGATTCGCCATCTGACGCTTGAATTTGGCTGCTTCGCGGAGATGATCGCGAGCCGCTTCGTATTGGCCCTGCTGCCGCTCCAGCACGCCGTTGGTATAGAGCACGTCAAAGTCGTGCGGCTTCTCCTCGAACAGTTTTTTCCCCAGCGGCTCCGCCGGGCCCCAGTCGCCGTTCACGACCAGCGTCTTCATGTACGTGATCTGCGCGGTGAAGTCGTCCGGGTGCGCTGCATAGGCCTTTTGCGCCACTTTCTCCGCTTCGTCGTCGCGTTCTGCTTTGATGTACAGGGCGACAAGATTCGTCGAGAGCGGCACGCTGTCGGAGCTCTCCATCGCTTTCCTGATCACGGCGATGGCCTCGTTCAGGTCGCCGGCAGTGGCGTAGGCGATGCTCAGATCGACGGCCAGAGGATCGTCCAGCTTTTGATCGCGGAGATACTGGATCTCTTCCCCGTACTTCTGCTCGCCGAGCAGGGTTCGGCTGAGTTCGTGCCGCGCGACTTCGGACGAGGGATCGATGCGCAGAGCGGCGCGCCATTGCTCCTCGGCCTCGGGCAAGCGATGCAGGTGGGAGTACGCGTAACCGAGCAGCAGATGCGGCTTCAGGGGCGAAGAGTCGAGCGACACCGATTTCCGGAGTGGCTCGATGGCTTGATCCTCATGTTCGCTCTGGAAGAGAGCGAGGCCGAGGAGATAATTGACCTGCGCGGATTTGGGACTGAGGCGCACGGCAGAGCGGAACGCCGTCGCGGCGCAGTCGAACTGATTGTGCTCGCCGTAGTAGTTGCCGAGGGTGACCCAGTTGGCCGAATCCGGATGGGTCTTCAGCTTCGCCTCAAGCGCCTGGGGGCCGCGGCAGGTTGCGGCGCGCGCCTGCACGCTGAGGAGGAGAGCAGCGCTCAGCAGCGCGAGGCGGCAGATACGGCGGTTTATAGCGGACACTTCAGACTGCATCGGCGCGGGTTAAAGGAAAGCAGCAACACAGAAAAGGTATTGATGATTTAGACAAACGATACGCGGCGCAGCGAGCATGCATCAAGGAATTTCTGCCGCTCGCCGGTCACGCCGGAATGGGACCGGGCCTCAGTCAGGGAACTTCTCTCCGGCTCGGACGATGCGGATCTGGTGATCGGTGAAATGCAGGTGTCCGCCGGGCAACGTCGTTTTTGGCATGTGGCAGCTCACGCATTTTGAGGTGGATACCGGGCAGACTTTCGCCTTGCCGGTGCTGGTGGGTTTGGCTGTGGGTGCGTGACAGGCCAGGCACTTGCTGTCGTAGAAAAGGTCGTCGCGGACCAGGTCCTGGTGGGGATTGTGGCAGGCGATGCAGCTGATCCTGGGGTCGGTGCCGTTGAAACAGCGGCTGTTCGCCAGCCGATAGGGCTGGAAGCGCACGTTCCCGATCCCGCGCCATCCGTTGCGGACGACCGTTTCCCAGGACCGGTGGCACTCCCCGCAGAAGTTCGACATGGATTCGGCGGACATGTCCCTGAGCCGCGCAGGCGCCGTGCTGAAGTCTGCCACGGCGGCGTCCTGGGCGTGGTCCAGCGAGCCCCGGTGGCAATGTTCGCAGGTGATGCCCGGGTGCAGGGAATTCAGCGCGAGCCGATGGCCGGCGATCGCGCCGGTAGAGTGGCAGCCGAAGCAGAGCTTCGTGTCCGTCATGGTGAGTTCGCGACCCATGGCCTGCTCCAGAGTCTGCGGCCTCAGGTGCTCGTCCCCGGTGGTGATGCCCAGGGCGTTCTCGGCCGGGTAATAGCTGACGAGGCTCTCGTAGAATTTGCCGTCGCGTTCGAATACCCAGGTCTGCGCGCCGGCTCCGAAGGCCCAGTGAATCGGGAGCGTCAGCGTCTGGCGGCCGTCGGTCACGGTGTAGGTGCTGGCGCCGTTCTTCGTCTCGACGGTCCAGGTGTAGGCGCCGAGGTGGAAGGTCAGCCGGGGATGCGCGGCGAGCACCGGATTGTCGCTGCCCACCTCGAGGGCCTGGCCCATCGGCGTCTCCGGTTGCATGGCGCTGTTACGGTGGCAGCCTGCGCAGCCGGTGTTGTCGTCCTGTGCCCGCGTTGCGGTGTGGCTCTGTGCGACGGCGGCATGCAGGCCCAGGCAGAGCAGAACAGCGCACCCGCGGCGAAGGAGTGTTGGGAAATTACTGCGCAGGAGGCTCCTCCTGCTGGCCCATGGCG
>DASSKX010000058.1:0-6643 GCA_035689925.1 Acidobacteriaceae bacterium | reverse complement strand
CCCGTGGCCGCGATTTCCGCACGGTGCAGGTCGTTGATGCGCACCAGCGGCGGCGCCTCCGCTGGAAGCGCCGCAATGAAGGCGTCGACCGCTGCCGGCGGTCCTTCCACCTCGATGAAAACGCCTCGCGCGGAATTCAGGACGAACCCTGCCAGCCCGTGGCGATGTGCCAGGTTGTAAACGTAGGGCCGAAATCCCACGCCCTGCACCACTCCGCGCACGCGCAGTTGCAGCCGGATTGTGGTGCTGGCGTGAATGGGCCGTTGCTCCCGGGTGCCGAATCTGCGGACATTATCTCCGACCGCACTCGCAATTCGGAAGCGGAGAAGCGGCGGCTACGCCTTGACAAACTCAAGTTCGAGCGTGATGTTCACATCCTCGCCCACCAGAACGCCGCCGGTCTCGAGCGCCGCGTTGAAGTTCAGCCCGAAATCCGTGCGATTGATCCGGGTCGTCGCTGTAATGCCGATTCGCGTGTTGCCCCAGGGATCCTTCATGGGCGGGGTCGGACCTTCGACGGCGAATTCGATTTCGCGCGTCACGCCGTGGATCGTCAGCGGTCCCGCGACGGCTACGGTTCCTCCCGATTTTCGCGTCACACGCGTGGAGCGAAAGGTCAGGGCAGGGAACTTCTCGACGTCGAAGAAGTCGGGACTCTTCAGGTGGGCGTCGCGCTGCGCGTCGTGCGTATTGACGGTAGCCACGTCGATGTTCGCTTCCACTGACGACCTGGAGATGTCGCTCTCGTCATAGGTGAGCGTCCCCGTTACGCCGGTGAACTGACCACGGACGCTGGAAATCATCATATGTCTCACGCGGAACTCGGCCACTGAATGCACCGGATCGATGTTCCATTTCGTGATGGATGGCGAAGAAACGGTCGGAATGCTGCTCATCGGTCGGAATCCTCCTGTTTATTAGGATTCAGCAGGAAGATATTTGTTGCAACAAATAATGCAGGGAAGTCTCAACGTCTTTCCGGCCTGCAGGCTTGCAGCAATTCAAGCAGCGCCTGGAGACGCGACGGCGCAAGATGGCCAAGTTGTTCGCGGTGCACTTGCCGGATAGGCCCATCCAGACGAGCCAGCGTCGCAAGGCCTTCCGCAGAAATCCGGACCACCACCCGTCGCCGGTCTGGTTCTTCGCGATGGCGGGACAGCAGGCGGCGCTTCTCCATCCTGTCCAGCAGACGCGTGAGGTCAGGATCGCGCGTGATCATGCGCTCGGCAATTTGCCCGCACAGCAGACCCTCCGGCGCGCCGCGCAGAATGCGCAGCACGTTATATTGCGCGGGTGAAAGCCGCTCCTGCTTGAGGATCCGTGCCGGCCCGCGCGAGAGCAGGTCCGTTGTCCGGGCAAGTTCCACAAACAGTAATTCTTCAGGGCAGGGAACGGCCGAGGCACGTGGGGGCGAGGATTTTCCCATTCAGAGGGATTCTATCTTGCGGCAGGAGGCGGAGAGGAGTGCTGGCACAGCGGTGATGAACGGAGCAGCCGCTGAAAGTTATTCCTCGAGGGCCAGTTGATCTCCGGGTTCGATGCGGCACGCCTCGATTTGTCCTGGAGCCAGTTCGAGGACGCTGTGAATCTTCGTGCTGACGCTGGTGAAGCGCCACGGCACGAGGTTCGGCCAGACCTTGTACACGCGCAGGCTGCGGTCGAGGGCAACGACGTCGATGGGGAACTTCATCCACATCGTGTGCACGCCCGAAGACGGTCGAATCAGAATGCCGGAGCCCGGATCGAGTCCGGTTTTTCCGAGAAGGCCGAACAATCGCGACAGGGAGGTGTCGGCGAGACCGATTCGCGATCCGACGGTTACAGCCTTCTCAGGGATGGTGACGGTAACGAGTTTCATAGTGCCGCGCCCGATCCTGTATCGGGCGACGCTGCTCCTCCCGGGACAACGCTCCGCAGGCAGACAAAAGTCCCCGCGGCGTTGATTGTCGTGCAGCCAGGTTTGCCCCGCATCCGGTCCATGCGGGACCATGTATTCCGGCGATCCTCTCAGGGAACGTCCGATTAGGCAGCCTTTTTTCTGCGGAGAACAATCACTCCGAGGACGACCACGGCCAGGACACCCGCGACAACGCGAATCATCATGGTGGTTTTCTCCTTTCCGGTGCGCCTTCACGCACCTACTCGTATAATCCCTTGCGCCTTCCGGCTACTTGCTTCCGAACAGAGTCGAAAGACTGATAATCGCCGGCCCCAGCAGCACGATAAAAATGCAGGGGAAGATAAACAGAACCAGAGGAAAGAGAATCTGGATCTTCGTCTTCACCGCGGCTTCTTCCGCCTTCTGTCTGCGCCCCTGGCGGATGTCTTCAGCAAACCGCGCGAGTGCTCGCACGATCGGCGTTCCGAACCGGTCGGTCTGCACAAGCATTCCCACCAGCGCGATGAATTCCGGCAGCTTGGTGCGGTCCGCCAGCCCCTGCCACGCTTCCAGGCGAGGTTTTCCGGCGCGCTGCTCCAGGCTGATCTGGTTGAATTCTTCGTTCAGGTCCGGATAGCTGACTGCGATTTCCTGTCCCACCCGCAGCATTGCCTGATCGAGGCCCAGTCCGGCTTCCACGCAGATGACCAGAAGGTCGATGGCATCCGGAATGCCCCTCTGGATACGTTTCTGCCGGGCGCGTACCGCACGCGTCAGCCACATATCAGGGAGCAGATAGCCGACGGCCGCCAGGCACAGGCACCAGAACGCGGTGTTCGTCCGAACGAAGCTGCCCGCCATGATGCCGAGGAATGGTCCCAGGAACCGGGCGGCAAAGTACACATCGAGCTTATTCGAGCCGCGCATACCGGCGCTGACGAAGCGCTGGCGCAGTTTTTCGTCCTGCGTCAGTCCCAGCCGGGCGCGGAAGGCGCGAGCCAGATCGAGCAGCTTTTCGCGTGCCAGCTCTCTGGCCCCGATCTTTCGCTTGTCGGGCCGCTCGCTCTTGACAATGTCCAGAATGCGCCGCGCCTCGACTGACGGCCGGAAGAACCACGGCGCGCCAATGAGCGTGACGACGCAGAAGATGCAGAGCGAAAGCGCGATGAAGAAAATCAGGTTCATGGTAACTGCCTACACTTCGATCTTGTTAATGATCCGTCGAATCCAGAATGCCCCCAGGACGATGAAGCCCATGCCGGTATACAGCAGCTCGCGACCCAGAGGAGTTGTGAATAGTGGCTTCGAGTAACCCGGATTAGACACGTTAATCAGCGCCAGCATGATCACGGGCAGCAAGGTCAGAATCCAGCCCGTCAGCCGTCCCTGCGCGGTTTGCGTCCGGATCTCGCCGTGAATGCGCTGGCGCTCCCGGATCACGTTCACGGTGCGATCGAGAATATCGACAAGATTGCCGCCCGTTTCACGCTGCACCAGAATTGCCGTGACCACGACGCGGAGGTCCTGCGATGGCACCCGATCCAGCATCTGCAAAAACGCGTCACGGAGTGGCATGCCGAAGTTCTGTTGCCGGAACACTTCGGCGAATTCCGCAGCTGCAGGTTCCGGGCAGCCCTGCGAAATCAGCTCGATTGAACCCGCAACGGAGTGGCCGGCGCGCAGGGCGCGAGCCATCATGTCGATACCGTGTGCGAGCGCATCGTCAAAAGATTTCATGCGCCGTGCGCGCAGGAACATGATGCGCACCCAAGGTAGGGAACCGGCCGCCAGAGCGGCAGCGGCTTCCACCACGAACCAGGGGAACATCACCAGCACGATGCCGAACCCAACCGCGGCACACACCAGCGACTGGACCATGACGACCGATGCGGTGGTCTTCGCGCCTGACTGCATCACATAGCGGCTGATCCGCTGGATGGGTTTGTACGTCTCCAGCGTCCGCTCCATCCACCCGAAGCTCGCCTGGTTGGTTTTCCTGAGCAGCTGCGTTGCTTCGACGGGAAGTTCGCCGGGAAGCTGGTTGCGCGATGCAAGAGCGGTCAGTCGTGCCTGCACCGTCTTCAACTCGCCGCTCGGTGCGGTCACCAGCATGATGGTTCCCACCATCACCAGCATGAGCACTGCAAATATTATCAAGATCAACAGCGGAGACATCTCATCACACTTCCTGGGAGTGATCCATCAGGCCCGCGGGCAGGGGAATGCCGGCCGCCTTCAGTTTCTCCCCGAATTTCGGAACGATGCCTGTCGAGCGGAACCGTCCTTTTACCTTGCCGTTCTCGCCCAGTCCTTCTTTCTCGAACACGAACAGATCCTGCATGCTGATCACGTCGCTGAACGCGCCGGTCAGCTCCGAAATGTGGGTCACGCGACGCGAGCCGTCACTCATACGCGCAACCTGCACGATCAGGTGGATCGCGGATGCGATCTGCACCCGGATAGCCTTTTCCGGCAGCCGGATGTCGCCCATCATGCACATCGTTTCCATACGCGACAATCCGTCGCGCGGGGTATTCGCGTGGATCGTGGTCAGTGAACCTTCGTGGCCGGTATTCATGGCCTGCAGCATGTCCAGAGCTTCCTCGCCGCGGACCTCGCCGAGGACGATGCGGTCAGGACGCATACGGAGGGCGTTAATCACCAGTTCGCGCTGGCGGATCGCGCCTTTGCCTTCCACGTTCGGCGGACGCGTTTCCAGACGGACGACGTGTTCCTGGCGGAGCTGCAGTTCGGCCGAGTCTTCGATCGTGACGATGCGCTCCTTTTCGGAGATGAAGCTGGACAGGCAGTTCAGCAGGGTCGTCTTACCGGCGCCGGTACCGCCGGAAATCACGATATTCAGCCGGGCCATTACGGCCGCGCGCAGCACGTCGAGCATCGGCTGCGTGAGCGCCTTGTTGGCCAGCAGCTTCTCCGCTGTCAGCGGGGAAGAGCCAAATCGGCGGATCGAGAGAATCGGGCCGTCGATGGCCAGCGGAGGAATAATCGCGTTGACACGCGAGCCGTCCTTCAGGCGGGCGTCCACCATCGGCGTCGACTCATCGACGCGCCGGCCGACAGCCGAAACGATCTTGTCGATAATCTGCAGGAGGTGGCGGTTGTCCTTGAACGTGACGCTGGTGCGCTGCAGTATGCCGCGACGCTCCACGTAGACGTTGCTGTAGGTATTGACCAGGATGTCGTTGATCGTGTCGTCCTGGAGCAGGGGCTCGAGCGGTCCCAGACCGAACAACTCGTCGAGCACCTCATGCGCCACACGATCGCGTTCGGTCGAACTCAGCGGAACACCCTGTTCGGCGATGACCTGCTGAATGACGGCAAACAGCTGCTGCTGACCGGCGCGGGTTTCCTGCGCCTCTCCCAGTTTTTCGAGATCGAGGCGATTGATCAGTTCCTGGTGAACTGCCGACTTCAGCTCCTGCTGCTCTTTCTCGCGCATCGGACGCGCGGCAGTGGAGCCGGTTCTGAGGCCCGGGCCGGTATTGCGTAGCGCCGGATCTGGTCGGGAAATGTTGATGCTCAGGTCAGCCATGGTTCAGTTACCCCTTTTTCTGGCCCCAGGAGAACAAGCCCTTCTTGCCGCTTTGTGCCGGTTTTACGCCATCCGCGCCCGTAATAATGGCCGCCCACCGCGCAAACTGCGAAGTGTACTCGGTCTTCTTGTCGGGCGAGATCGGTTCACCTACGTTAATCGACCGCAGGCATTCCTGATAAGCGTTGCACAGGCGGACTTCCACCGGAACGCGAATTGCCTTCTCGATCTGCTCGATCGCAATCGCGCCGTGAGAAGAGTAGCGGTTGATAATCACATGCAGACGCGCCGAAGTTGATTCGTTGCGGCTGAGGCCGTCAATGTAGCGGGAGAGATCGCGGATGGCTCCGATATCCGGAGTCGCCACCAGATAAATCTGATCCGAGCGGTCCATCACTGCCAGACTGGCTTCCTCGAGAGAGGTCTCGCAGTCCAGAATGACGTAGTCGTACTCGCCGCGCAGGAATTCAAGCGTCCGCTCGAGGGCGTCGGGATCGATATTTCGCGACGGATCGTGCGACTCCGGCGATGCCAGCACTTCGAGGCCACTGGGATGCTTGGCGATAAAGCCGCGCAGCAGGGCAGAATCCAGCCGATTCACGTTCCGGATCAGCTCGTCGAAGTGATACCTGGCGCCGTCCAGTCCCATGTACAGGCAAATGTGCCCGAATTCTTCATGGTTGTCGATCAGCAGAACGCGTTTGCCATGCTGGCTGACGAGGAAATGGGCGAGGTTCACCGCGATCGTCGTGGTGCCAACCCCCCCCTTCGCGCCGAAGAACGAAATGATGTGGCCGCTCGATCGGCCGCGGCCCATGGTTGCAGACCAGGTGCGTTCTTGACGATCAAACGCATCGGCCAGTTGGCGCGGCTCAAGGGGCTTGCGGAGGAATTCGTTGCAGCCGGCGCGCATCGCCGAAAGCAGAAGATCGGGATCGTTGCGGCCGGACAGGGCTGCTACGAAAATTCTACCGTGAAAGACCTGGTTCAGATAGCCGGCGGCTTCAATGGCCGCCCGCGGGTCGCGATCGAAGTCGATGACCGCGAACACGGCGTCGGCGCTCTTGGTTTCCGGAGTGATCGCTGCACGGCGCGTCGCCGAGAGATACTCCTCCACATTTTCGTGGCTCACGCTCCACGGCAGCTGGCTGGCCGCCTGGACGATTCGCTCCGTCAGGTCGCGATCCACGGCGACCGTCATCAGGCCGATG
>DASSKX010000057.1:0-2673 GCA_035689925.1 Acidobacteriaceae bacterium | reverse complement strand
TCCGCGGCGCGCAGCAGCAGGCGATGCAGCGACTAACGGCGACCGAGAAGACGGCGTTCGTTCTGCGGCACCTGGAGGATCGGTCGATGAACGAGATCGCAGAGGTGCTTGGAATTGAGCCGAACGCTGCGAAACAGGCCGTCTATCGCGCCGTGCAGAAGCTGCGCCGGGAGCTGGCGCCACTACGGGAGAATGCATGAAGCACCTCAATGAAGAAGAACTGATCGCGCTGTACTACAACGAGGCGACAGCTGCGGCGCATGTGCATCTGCGGGCATGCCGGGAATGCTCTGCGCAATACGCCGAGCTGCAGCGAGATCTCGATCGCGTGAAGGCCGTGCAGGTTCGCGCGCAGGGTGCGGAATATGGCGAGCGCGTCTGGCAGGCGCTCAGCCCCCGACTGATTGCGTATCGGAAAAGGCCGGCTCGTTGGCACTCGTGGGTGCAATGGAAATCAGCGACAGTGGCTGCAACTTGTGCGGCTTTGCTCGCGATAGCTTTCGTCGGCGGACGTTATTGGGAGCGGCACACAAACAAGACAACGGCCATCGCAAACCCGAACCCGCCAGCCACGCAGAGGGTGTTGCTGGTTGTGCTGACAGATCACCTGGATCGAACGGAGCGTTTGCTGGTGGCACTGAACCATGCGGACTCATCGGGTACGGCGGAGAACGGTCAGTTGCAGTCGGAGGCCCGGGAACTGCTGGCCTCCAACCGGCTATATCGGGCGACCGCAAGCAAAGCCGGAGATCCAGCAATGGCCGGGGCGCTGGACCGGGTGGAGAACGTGCTGGCGGAGATCGCCAATGATCCAAACCTCACGGCTGACGACCTGGACCGGGTGCGGAGAGACATGAACACGGAAGGAATTCTGTTCGAAATTCGCGTCCTGCTGGCACGGACGCCGGACCAGGGCAGCGGGCCTAAACCCGCGAAGGGAGCGTCGATCTAATGACAGGTAAACGGTGGTTTCTGATTTTTCTTGCTGGCGCGATCATAGTTGTTGCCCTGCGATTGCCCGCCGAGGAGCCGCAGCCTTCGCCGGCGGCTGTTCAGAATGCGGGCGGCAATGATGGGAGCTCGTATAGCGGGGGAACGCGCGCCATCAATGAGAGTCGCTGGCAGGATGCGGTGGCTATTTTCGATCGGGTGTCCCGGATGCGCAGCGAGCACGCTGAAGGCGCCCTTTACTGGAAGGCATACGCGGAGAACAAGGAAGGACAGCCAGCGAATGCGCTGAGTACATGCGGGCAGTTGCGGAAAACGTATCCGCAAAGCCGGTGGCTGAACGAATGTGGCGCGCTCGAGATAGAGATTCGCGGAAAGAGTGGTGATCCGGTTCCGCCGCAGACGGAACCGGACCAGGATCTGAAGCTTCTGGCCCTCAATGCGCTGATGCAGCAGGACCAGTCACAGGCAGTGCCGATCCTTGAGAAGATCCTGGCGGGCAACCAGCCGGAAAAGCTGAAGAGCCGGGCGCTGTTCGTGTTGGCGCAGAGCCCGTCTCCGCAGGCTGAGACAGTCATTAGCCAGGTCGCGCACGGGCAGTCCGGGCCGGCACTGCAGATCAGTGCAATTCGCATTTTGGCGGCAGCGCAGGGCAAGCGCGCCAACGATACCCTCGGGGACGTCTATCAGCACGCCAGCGATGTGCACGTGAAGGGGGCGATTCTGCAGTCCTATCTGATAACCGGAGATTCATCGAAACTGCTGACAGCCGCGCGTCAGGAGACCGACCCCGAGCTGGTGCGTACGGCGGTGCGCACGCTGGGAGCAATGGGTGCCGGGCAGGACCTGCTGACGCTCTATCACGCGACGAACAGTGCACAGGCAAAGGCCGACATCATCAACTCGTTTATTCCCAGCGGCCACAGCGGTGTGGCGCCACTGACGGAAATTGCCCAGTCGGAACAGGATCCTGAACTGCGGCGGAAAGCAATCCGCAACCTGGGCATCGCGGGAGGGAAGTCGGTGGCTCCGGCGCTGGTGGATACCTATCAGAAGAATTCAGACGCGGAGACGAAGCGGGCCGCCGCGCAGGCCCTGTTCCTGGCGGGAGACGCACACGATCTGGTGACACTGGCCCGTGCTGAGAAGGACGTCAAGATGAAGGAGTACCTGGTGCAGCAGCTGAGCCAGATGCATGACCAGGAGGCCTCAGCGTACATGCTGGAAATTCTGAACAAGTAGCGAGGAATCTCATGAAACAGGATTGGTTCGTGGCAGCGGTACTCGGCGTCTCGATGCTGGCTATGGCGCAGCAGCCGCCGAAAGTGATGAACGCGCAATATCACACTGAGCCGGCCGGCGCAGGACTGTCCGCGACGGTGGGCCGATTTCAGCATTCGAATGGACCGCTCTGGCTTGGCTATGAGGTGGCGGCTGTACCCCGAACCCGTTTCTCTGTCTGTTCGGGCGACGGCAACTCAATGGACGATGGATGTTGCGGTGTCTACCGATTAGAAGAATCGGACAATAGCTTCCGGACCTCGGATAGCGGACAGGCGACGCACACAAACATTGACGTGCTGGTTCGGATCGATCAGGGAGTGGTCGATAAAATTCGCTTCATCGGAACCGGATGTCGAGTCGATGCTGGAGGACTGCCTTTCACGTGGATAACGGACGTTCAGCCCGACGACAGTGTGGCCTGGCTATCGGCCCTTGTGACGG
>DASSKX010000056.1:0-2363 GCA_035689925.1 Acidobacteriaceae bacterium | reverse complement strand
CCCGGCTGCGTCCCTTCCATAGAATGGGCACATGGAATTCCCCATCACCCGGCTGCGCCGTCTGCGGCGCAATGAGCCCATGCGCGCCCTGGTGCGCGAAACCCATCTCGAGCCCGGCGCTCTGATCCTGCCGCTCTTCCTTTGTCCCGGCGAAGGCATCCGCCGCGAGATCGGCTCCATGCCGGGCGTCTTTAATCTCTCCATCGATGAGGCGGTCAAGGAAGCTGAAGCCGCGGCCTCGCTCGGCATCGGCGGTCTGTTGCTCTTCGGCTTGCCCGAGTCGAAGGACGAGCAGGCCACCGGTGCGTGGGACGACGACGGCATCGTGCAGCGTGGCCTGCGGGCGCTCAAAGCATCGAGCGCGGCGAAAAAGCTGGTCCTGATGGCCGACGTCTGCCTCTGCGAGTACACCTCGCACGGACACTGCGGCATCGTGAAGCAGCATGGAGACGAGTACGAGGTCGAGAACGACTCGACCCTCGGCCTGCTCGCCAAAACCGCCGTGTCTCTCGCCCACGCCGGAGCGGACGTGGTTGCTCCCAGCGACATGATGGACGGCCGCGTCGCCGCGATCCGCGATCTGATGGACGACGAAGGTCTGGAGCAGGTCGCGATCCTTTCTTACGCGGCGAAGTTTGCCTCGGCCTTCTACGGACCCTTCCGCGAGGCGGCCGACTCCGCCCCGCAGTTTGGCGACCGCCGCAGCTATCAGATGGACGGCGCGAACATCCGCGAGGCGATGCGCGAGATCGACCTCGACCTGGGCGAAGGCGCCGACATGATTCTGATGAAGCCCGCCATGCCCTACCTCGACGTGATCCGCGCTGCGCGCGAGCGCTTCGAAGTGCCCATCGGCGCGTATCAGGTCTCCGGGGAATACTCGATGCTGCACGCCGCCTTCGCCCATGGCTGGCTCGACCCGCAGCGCGCCATGATGGAGTCGCTGCTGTCGATCCGCCGCGCCGGAGCGGGATTCATCGTGACGTACTTTGCGCAGGAAGCAGCGAAGGTGCTGGGTTAGGCGCGGTCCAGTTCCGCAAATAATTCGCTCAGCACCACGCGAATCGGCGTGCCCGGAATCTGGAGCATGCCGTCCTCCGGCTCCTGATAGCCGCGACGCGAGCAAACGTATCCCTTGCGCAACTCGGGATCGATCATCCACACGTGCTCCGTGCCGAGGACGAAGTAATCCTCGATCCGCTCGCGCACGCGGCTCCAGCGGTCTTCCGGTGAGAGGATTTCGATAAAGAGCAGAGCCGGGACGGCAAGGATCCGCTCCCACTGCACGCCTGCCGAAACGACCGTGACATCCGGGATGCGATAGCGGCGTGGTCCTACGTTCACCCGGAGCTCCGGAAAAACCTCCACGCCCCAGGCGTCACGGTTCATCCGAAAAATAAACACCAGCGCCTGCTGCAGGATCGAATGCTCTTTCTCGCCCAAATTCCTCTCCAGTACCTCGCCATCCACGTAGTCGCAATCCGGCCGGTAACTGGTCCTCAGGTACTCCTCCACCGGGATTCGCACAGATTCAGGTGCGGCGCTCATGGGACCAGTATCGCGCAGACGTCCCGCCCCGGCGAGGAGAATTGACGCCTCGTTCGCATCCTGCGGTCACGGCCGCGCATCTCCCTCTCGGAGCCTGCTCGGTACAATAAAGTGTTTGGGCTAGTGCCCCTGACCGTCCCCTCAATCCTTTTACGGAGTTTCCTTTGGCAGATACGATTTACGACGTTGCGATTATCGGCGGCGGTCCCGCCGGATACACGGCCGCCATCCGCGCCGGACAGTACGGCCTCAAAGTCGCCCTCATCGAAAAGACGGACAAACTCGGCGGCACCTGCCTGCACGTCGGCTGCATCCCGACCAAGTCGCTGCTCTTCAACGCCGAGATCTACGACCACCTGAAGCACGCGAAGGAGTACGGTATCGACGGCCTCGGCGAGGGCAAGGTGAACTGGCAGACGGTGCTCGACCGCAAGAACCAGATCATCGCCAAGCACACCAAAGGTCTCGACTTCCTCATGCGGAAGAACAAGGTCACGGTCATCAACGGCTGGGGCCGGCTCACCGGAGCGGCCAGCAACGGCGTGCACACCGTCTCGATCGAAGGCGGCAAGACCGCGAGCGTCCAGGCGAAGAACGTGATCCTCGCCACCGGCTCCGACGCCAAGATGCTCCCGGGCCTCAAGGCCGACGACACCGTCCTGACCAACATCGAGATCCTCTCGCTGAAGCAGATTCCCAAATCGCTGGCCGTTATCGGCGCAGGTGCGGTCGGCGTCGAGTTCGGCTCGATCTACCGCAGCTTCGGCTCGGAAGTCACGATCATCGAGTTCCTGCCGCGCGTGGTTCCCGCCGAA
>DASSKX010000055.1:0-5046 GCA_035689925.1 Acidobacteriaceae bacterium | reverse complement strand
GTGTTCACCGGATAGCAGCCGCCCCTCTTCACTGCGTTCGTACGCCACGCGCCAATCGCGCCCGGCACCACCGTCACCACGTTGAAGAGATCCATCGCGCGGCGCTCGAAGTTCTGGCTGGTGATGTACTCGAGCGCCTGCCACTGCGTCCACAAATTGACGCGGTTGCCCACCTTCGCATTGCCCGCTACCGCCCCGACGCGCGGATCGGCAAAGTGGCACACCAGTTTTGAAACCGCATCACCCGCAATGATCGTGTCCGCGTCGATCCCGACGTAGATCTCCTCGTCCACGTGTTCCAGAGCGTAATTGAGCGCTTCGGCCTTGCCGGCGTTCTGCTTGGTCAGCACCGTAAGCCGCCGCTGCGCAATCTCCTCGGGATATGCGTCCCTTGCCACCTCGAAGGTCCGATCCGTCGATCCGTCATCGATCACGATGACGCGAATATTCTTGTAGTCCGACTGCAGCACCGATTTGATCGTCCGCGCGATCACCAGCTCTTCGTTGTACGCCGGAATCAGCACCGCGACCCGCGGTTCATAAACGCCCACCGGAACCGGTCGCCGCCGGAAGCGGTCGATCAGCGCAAAGATGCCGATCAGGATCAGCCGGCCGCTCATCAGTATGTCGCCGATGAAGAAGATATCCACGACGGAGTGCGCGAACAGGCCGATGACGAAGAACGCCGCCCAGTCCACGCGCGCCTGCCATCGCATGTTCGCCGGAATCGCCGGCATCACCTCGGCCCGCGTCTTGCCCATCAGTTCGCTGACCGGGACGAACTCGTAGCCTTTGGCGCGCAGTGTGGTGATCAGCACCGGAAGCGCAGCGACCGTCGCCTGCCGGTTGCCGCCGCCGTCGTGCATCAGGATCACGCTGCCGCGCATCCAGGGCAGGTCCTGCATCTGCTTCAGCTGTTCCAGGACACTGCTCGTGATCTCCTGCGGCGACTTCCGCGGATGCTCGTTCCAGTCATCGGTGTCGATCTTGTCGCCGATGATCGTGTAGCCCATCTGCTGGATGCGGTAAGCCGGAGCCGCCTCATCCGTCGTGTCGGGCTCCTGGTCGATCGAGTAGGGCGGCCGGAAATACAGCGGCTGGATGCCCAGTTCCGCCGCAAACAGCCGCTCCGTCCCGTTCAGCTCCCACTCCAGCTGGCGCGGTGAGATTTCGCTGATGTCCGGATGCGTGAACGTGTGGTTGCCGATCTCGTGCCCCTCGCGCACGTAACGCTTCAGCAGCCCGACGTTTTGCTCGGCCTCTTCGCCGATCACCATGAACGTCGCATGCACGTTGTACTTCTTCAGCACGTCGAGGATGCGCGGCGTCCACACCGGATCCGGCCCATCATCAAAGCTCAGCGCCACCTTGTGCGGCTGGTAGCCGTATTCCTCGATCGTGTACGACCGCGGCAGTTCGGTCATACGTTCGTCGGTGACGGTGAAATTGTCCGAGTCCATCGCGATGGTCCGCGCGCCCACCTGCGGCTTCGAAACGATGCGCAGAATGTCGCCCTCGCCTTCAACATCGACATTCTGGCCCGGCGGTACGGACAGCAACCGGTGCGGTGCATCCGGCGCGCTGGGCCGGTCCCACACCTGCCATATCGATGGGTCCTCTTTGCCCAGCACCCAAAGCGCAAAGGTTCGCAGCCCCATCTGCCGCCCGGCGCGCATCTCGTTCAGCGCCGTCACGCCATCCAGGAACCACACCTCATGCCGCTGATGCGCGTCATCGTCGTCATAGGCGAAGTGCGGATTCAGTTCGTCGCCTTCCAGATGCACGTCCGCCCCGGCGTCGGCGGCTCGCTGCCACGCATCCTGCACCGTCAGGTCGTCCACATCCACGACCTTGTCGGAGGACGACTGGCCCTTGCCCGGCAGTGGCATGGCCCAGTCGTATCCGTAGTTGCCGATCCCGCAAATGATCTTGTCCTTCGGCACCACTTTCAACACGCGCGTCAGGTTCGCCTCGAACCAGGGTTCGCTCGCCACCGGCCCCGGGTCGCTGCTCTCCTCGTGCTCGTCGTAATTCATCAGAATGATGCCATCGCTGTTGCGCGCCAGCGCCTTCAGAAACGCATCGGCCGCGCTCGACTGCACGTTCACGTAAACGCGCAGGTTTTTCGCGCGAAAATCCTCGTGCAGTTCGCCGATCCACTGCGCATACAGCTTCAGGTCTTTATCCGGGACCGCCTCAAAGTCGAGGCAGATACCCCCATACGACGGATTCGCCCAGAGAAATTTGTCCAGTTGCAGATGCAGGCGCTCGCGCGCGTCCGGGTTCTCGAGCATCTGCCCGATGACATCGCCGTTCCACTTCCCGCTTAGCGTGTTGTAGTCATTCAGCATGGGGAAGACGTCGGTGTCGACCTTCGCCGCCTCGATCGTCGTCTTCACCCGGTTCTCCGGATCGACCCCGTGCACTCCGGCTGCATCGACCACGTTGTACAGGCGAACAGGGAAGAGCGGCGTCGCCCCTACCAGGTTGCCGTCAGGTGTAATCACATGCAGCCAGTCGGGGAAGAGCATGTCGATTTGATGGATATGCGCCTTCAGCGTGGAGTAATTCGCCTCGTCGTTCTCATAAAACGCGGCGCGCAGCCCTTCGCTCTGATTCAGCTCAATATCCGCCGGGCGTTTATGAGTTCTCCGTCGCGCGGGCCGCTGTGCTGCTTTCCGCTGCAACTCCGGCTGTCGCTCCTTCAGGGCACGGTAGTTCCGCTTCTGGATCGGCAGAAGCAGTTCCGGCATCGTCTGCCGCGAAAAGACGCTGAAGATAAACCCGGCCAGGATCATCGACAAGGTGATTAAGGTAATGTCGACGAGGCGCCGCAAGATCTTGCGCCGCCTTTGCCGGGGATCGTAGAAGACCTGCTTAACCATGCGATGTTTTGCGCCCGCCGCTCCCGATCCTGCGCTCCCGGGCGTCAGGTCAATCGTACTTGATCGCCGCCGAATCTCGCTGCCGCCGAAAGCGCCCGCAGCCATCCAGCAGTTGCTTTGCTGTCCGCTCTGCTATCTGCTATCCGCCACCCGCTTGCTGCTGCTTTAATCATTCCAGTGTTCTCGCCCCGTTCCAGAAGCCTTTGGCTCACCGCCCTGGCGCTCGCTGCCGGAGCCGCTCTCCGCCTCTGGTTCATCCACTCCTATCCCGTCGTCGAAGGCGACACCTTCATCTACGGCGACATCGCCAAAAACTGGATCGAGCATGGCATCTACGGCCTCTCTGCAGGCGGCCTTCATCCCACGCTGATCCGGCTCCCCGGATATCCGCTGTTCCTCGTCCTCTGCTTCCGCCTCTTCGGCATGGAGCACTACAACGCGGTCATGTACGTCCAGATCGCGATCGATCTCGCCACCTGTTTGCTCATTGCGTCCTTCGCCCGCCGCATCTGGAACCGTCGCGCCGGCTGGTGGGCTCTGTGGCTCGCGGCGCTCTGCCCCTTCACGGCGAACTACACGGCAGCGCCGATGGCCGAGGTGCCCGAGCTTTACTGCATCGCCCTCGCCTTCTATGCATTCGTGCGACTGGTGGAGTCGCCACGCTGGTCCTGGGCCGCGATCCTCGCCTTCGCCTGGAGCTACGCGGCGCTGCTTCGTCCTGATGGAGCCCTCCTGGCCATCACGCTCTGTCCCGCGCTTGTCTTCTATGGCTCGCAATGCTGGGGCGTTGTGCGCATCGTGCGATGGGCCGCAGTCTGCGCCGTGCTGTCCGTCCTGCCTTTCGTCGCGTGGACGATCCGCAACGAGCGCACCTTCCATGTCTTCCAGCCGCTGGCGCCGCGCTATGCCGTGGATCCCGGCGAAAACCCCGACCGCGGCTTCGTGCGTTGGGTGCGATCGATCTGCGTCGACCTCGCCTGCACCTCTGACGTCTACTGGAATGCCAACGACGACGTCATCGAGATCAGCAAGCTCCCCGCACGTGCCTTCGATTCACCGGCCCAGTACGCGCAGACGAAAGAACTCCTCACCGAATACAACCGCACCACCACCCTCACCCCCGGAATGGACGCCGCGTTCGGCGAACTGGCGGCGCAGCGCATCCACGATCACCCCTTCCGCTACTACATCGGCCTGCCGCTCGCGCGGCTGGCGAACATGTGGCTGCGCCCCCGCACGGCGGACCTCTGGATCGAACTGCGCTGGTGGGAATTCCGCCACCATGCCGCCGAAACAGAGTTCTCCTTTGCGTATGCCGCTCTGAATTTGGCGTATTTGATTGCGGCGCTGATCGGCTTCCTCAGGAAGCCACGCTATCGCGGAGCCATCCTGGTTTTCGTGGCTCTGCGCTGCGCCCTGCTGCTCACGCTGGAAGCATCCGAACCACGCTACACGCTGGAGTGCTTCCCGCCCCTCATCGCGCTCGCTGGAGTCGCCTGCGCACGCCGCCGCTCCGTCAAAGCCGAAGATCGCGTGACCTCGGCTCCGCACGCTGCTCCGAAGACCCTACACCCTGCACCCTAAGCGCTATACCCTGCCGTTAGACGTCGCCTTCATCCAGCCGCAGGGCCGTGATCTGGATGCGTCCCGCACAGATGGTCAGCGGCTGCGAGATCCCGAAGGTCCGCTCCGATCCTGGCGCGGTCACGACAATCCGCGACACGCTGGAGCAGTTCGGTCCAGTCGTCCACGCGACATCAAACGCCGCTACTTCATGCGGCAGCAGCATCACCTCCGGCGAGCGGTCCCCGGTTCCACCCGGGGGATTGTGCGAAAGCTCGGCCACGATCTTCTCCGGCGTCACCCGCTCCACACTGATCGTGCCGATGGTCGCTCCCTGCGCATCGACCAGCGAAATTCCCGGATAGCCGCCCAGCTTGCACGGCGTGGCGCCGCGGTTCATGAACGCCAGCTTCACCGACCGGAAGATGCCGTTGGAATCGCCTGCGATCTCTTCTGCGGAAAGCACTTCCGGATCGCATGGTCCGGCGTGGCTTGTGTCCATGGCCACGGCTCGGGGAATAAGCTTCGGCCCGGCTCCCGGCACGATCCA
Source organism: Acidobacteriaceae bacterium (assembly GCA_035689925.1). Lineage (GTDB taxonomy): Bacteria > Acidobacteriota > Terriglobia > Terriglobales > Acidobacteriaceae > Palsa-343. Next base: position 48 of record DASSKX010000055.1, on the reverse strand, counting down.
GGGCGCATTCGGATTCACGTGCATAGCCGCGTCGTCCGGCGCAATGCT
>DASSKX010000054.1:0-2308 GCA_035689925.1 Acidobacteriaceae bacterium | reverse complement strand
CTGATGCTTGCCGCGCGGTTCGGAGTGCCCCTGGGCCGCTTGCCCGGCGACTTCTCCTATCGCGGCAAAAACGTCTCCGTGTTCTTCCCCCTGGGCACTTCGATCTTGCTGAGCGTACTGCTCTCGGTGATCCTCTATCTGATCTCGCGGTTCCGGCGTTGATTCACATCGCTAAATTGCGCTCAGAAACAGCACGCCCCGCCACGATTGCTCGCAGCGGGGCGTGATTGTGCAGCGGGGCAGGTGTGATTTTTACCGCTTCACAATCTTTTCCAGGCGAGGATCCGTCCAGAGCAGGGCGAATTCCTGGTCCTTATACACGCGGCCCATCTCCGGGAAGCGGCCTTCGCGCGCGCGTTGCAGATATTCAAGAGCGCCATCGATATTCCCGCGCTTCGCATAAGCTTTGGCGATCAGGAAGTTGACGCGGGCCCGCTGTTCAGGCGTGCTGACGCGCGCCGATACGCCGGTCGCACTGTCACTAAGGATGTCGGCATCCAGTTCGAGCGCGCGGGCATACTCCGTCATCGCACGATCGATCTGGTTCATCCCCATCCAGGCCTCAGCTAGGTTCAGGTGAGCCGGCGCGCTTGACTCGTCGAGTTCCAGCGCCTGCTTCAGATACTTCACCGCGTTCTTGTACTTCTTGTCCAAGTACGAGACGGCTCCTAGATTATTCAGCGCCGAGATGTTGCGGGGATCGTACTTCAGGGCCTGGCTGAAGTGCTTGCGCGCCGGGCCGCGATCGCCGATCTTCAGTTCCGCAATCCCGAGCTTATTGAGAATCGCAGGGTTGCGCGGATCGGCGTGGAGTGCCTGCTGGTAATAGCTGATGGCCAGGATGAAGTTGTTATGAATCCGCTCGAGGTCGCCCCTCATCTCGGCCGACTTTGCAATTTGAAGAGCGTCCGGCTTCGGCAGGTCCATCAGAGATTCCGCTCTGAGGACGGGCGCTGCAAGGAATGCCAGGCTGCTAAAAGCGATTAAGGCGAAAAGTGTACGCATCGTTCTGCCTCCCTCGCGGAGCACTTCGTTCGATCCTGCCAAATCGATATGTTCGAACCGCTCACGTCGAACCCAGTAAACGTCAGGCGAAAGGCGGGAACAACGCTACACCTGCTACCTGCCGGTGGCGCGACGTTACATACGGTGTTCACTCGCCCCTATATGCCTGTCGGCGTGAGTCTTGCGAGACCGCTTTTAACCCGCTGGACGCGACGTTTGGTCTCTTTCCGGCCAGGGTTAAACCCCGTTACATGGGCACAAGAGCCCGCTAACTACACGGTTAATACCGTCTGGGAACCGAGGAGTGGAACTAATATAGGTGCGACCGCGAATATGTAGAGCAGGACCTCACGGAGGAAGGCAACACCGAAATGGCCGCGGCACGTGCAGAGTCGGTCGAGACGGCGTCCCAGCGGGTTGAGCTTCAGACGGTGCTCAGTTCGCAGGACTTCGTGCGCGCGCCGAGGCTTGCTCACCTGCTTTCGTACCTTTGCGAAAAGCTCTTCGCCGGCGAAGCCCACCAGATCAAGGAGTACTCGATCGCGCTGGAGGTGTTTAATCGCGCGCCTTCGTTCGATCAGGATTCCGACTCTATCGTGCGCGTTGAGGCGAACCGGCTGCGGAAGCGACTGGCGGAATACTACGCGGGCGAAGGTGCATCGCACGATCTGCAAATCACCATCCCGGTCGGCCAGTACGTTCCGCGTTTTGAGTTGCGAAAGTCGGAGCCGGAGCAGCAGGAAGCGCTGTCGAGACCGCCCGAGGCCTCCGTCGAGCTGAGAAGCCGAAAGAGTCTGCCGTGGATGATCGGCGGTGGCGTGGCTGCGCTGCTGATAGCAGCAGTGTGGATCACCTATACGGTCGTAAAACATCGCGCGGCAGAGAGTCCCGCTCCATCGCCCGACGCCGCTGCCCGCGTTCAAAGCGATATGCCCGATGGACACTTCGGACCTCCTGCAGGCGAGGAGATCCGCATTCTCGCCGGAGCGTCCCGCAGCCTGGTAGATCATGCCGGCAAGCTCTGGAGCGCGGATGCCGGGTTCAGCGGAGGGTCGGCCGTAAAGAGCACTGTGCAGCATATCGGCAGAACGCTGGAATCAGGCTTTTATCGAACCAGCAGGCAAGGGCAGTTTCGTTACGACATTCCGCTGAAAACTGGTCTCTACGAGTTGCGCCTCCACTTCGCAGAGACGGTGTATGGTCCCGACGCAACAGGAACGGGCGGAGAAGGCAATCGTCTGATGACCGTGAAAGCGAACGGCCAGACTCTGCTCAGCCACTTCGACGTGGTTGGAGACGCCGG
>DASSKX010000053.1:0-5636 GCA_035689925.1 Acidobacteriaceae bacterium | reverse complement strand
GGAGGCGAAGTCGGGATCCTGGAGGAACCAGGCGAGGAGGTCGACGTTGCGGCCTTCCAGACCCTGACAGGAATTCTCGGCGGTGCAGTGGCGGACGAGGACGACGGAGGGTTGCCAGCGGCTCAGGTCCTCCGTCGTGCTGTGGCGCTGGAGGGCGGCCAGGTTCGAGAGCGTCGGCTGCGGAAGCGATTTGAAGACAGCGGGGCGGGGTGGCTGGAGTTGTTCGTTCTGAAGAATCGCCGACAGCAGCCACAGGCAGGGAAACCGGCTGGCCCAGACAAGATGGTGGGCGTTGATGGTGGCGAAATGCGTGACGGTGGTGGAGAAGACATACACTGTGCTGCCGGGTGGATAAGGATCGAACGGATCGGCCGGTGCTTCGGTGTGGCGGGCGGCAGTGAGGGCAATCACGAGGCAGGCGAGGAGCGTGAAGGCGACGGACGCTCCGAGGCGCAGAGGCTGTTTCCTGGCAAGGCTGGCAGCGAGAGCGACGCAAGCTTCGATGACCAGCCAGGCGATCGCCAGGAGGAGGAAGGTTCGGCAGGGAAGGAGATGATTGGACCAGTTGGTGTGCTGGGCTTCGTAGGCGAGAGAGGCGCCAACGCTGCAGGTCAGCAGTCCGGCGATGATGAGGGCGCCGCGAAGTTGCCGCTGGAGAAGCCAGAGAACCGCGACGGTGGTGAGGATTGCGAAGTAGAGCGGCACGATCTGTACTGCAAGGCTCGACGCCGAAAAGGGGCCATAGGCCCAGTAGGTGTTGAAGAGGAGCGGGACAACCTGTGTCAGGTAAAGGGGCGTGAGCCAGCGGACGGCAATGGCGCAGGTGGTGCCGGTCAGGACGAGAGCGAGGATTTCCGGAGCGACCAGCCGACGGAGAGTGCGTGTGCTGAGCGCAACGAATAACTCGGCTGAGACGAGGACGAGGAGTTCCTGGGGCTTGAGGCAGACGGCAACTCCGGCGATAAGGCCGAGAGCTGCGCGTTCGAATCGCGGGATTGCCTGGACGTTGGCAATGCGGGCGAGGAGGAAGGGGAGCGCGAGGATGACGAAGAGGTGCTCGCGCTGGCCGAAGTCCTCATACGTCAGAATGGCGGGCGAGAGCAGGATCGCGGTGGCGGCGCAGCCGAAGGCGGCTGGGAACAGTGCCCGGGCCTGCATCGCGCTTCGGCGCAGGAGGCGGAAGCACCAGGCGCCGCTGCCAAAGGCCAACATACAGACCAGCAACTGGAACGCCAGCGCAGGGGTGATGGCCAGGAAACGCGCGAGCAGGACCGGCAGCTCGGAAAACCAGAGGATGGGCGGAGGGTTGGTTTCGACGAGCTGCGGGCCGTAGGGCGTAACTCCGGAGAGGATGAGCTGCGCGGCGTAGAGATACCATGCCTGGTCCTGGCCGAGCGGGTTGGAGCAGGCGCGGACGGCGAGGCAGACGAGCACGGCGAGGGCACTGAACAGCCCGAGGAGCAGCGGCAGCCGATGCGCGGCCTTGCTCCTTGATTCCGCTGTGGGTGTGGGGCGAGCGCCGCCTGGGAGGGTCTGCATGACGTGGAAGTCACTGCGTAAACGACGAGTTTCCGCTCAGCGTAGCACGCGCCGCGAGGGCAGAAGCGAAGTGGATGCACGGCTGTACACCCCTTTCGTGTGATTGACCGGCGCGAGCGCGCTGCACTAGAGTCCCATTACTTCCTTCGGATTTCAGCCTCGAGGTGTGTCTTTCCGTGTCCTCCGTCCCCGAAACCGCCGCCTCTGCCCAGGTTCTGGCGAGTCCTTCGACCGAGTTCCGCTATGTCGGCTCGGAACTGGACATTTTTGCGGAGGCGGTGAACTGGAAGACGTACTGGTCGGATCGGATCCGGCGGTATATCTGCGGCGATGTTCTGGAGGTTGGGGCGGGGATCGGGGCGAACACGCCCTATCTGACCTGCGCTGCGGCGAGCCGCTGGGTGTGTCTGGAGCCGGATCGGGAGCTGATCGAGCAGCTTCGGGCGAATGTCGGCGAGTCGAGCAACGGCGTGCGGCACGAGGTGATGTGCGGAACGCTGGCCTCGCTCGGGGAAAACGAGCGCTTCGATACGCTGCTGTACATCGACGTGCTCGAGCACATCGAAGATGACGCCGGAGAGCTGAGGCGGATTGCGGAGCATCTGCGGCCGGGTGGGCGGGTGGTGGTGCTGTCGCCTGCGCATCAGTGGCTGTTCGCGCCATTCGACGCGGCGATCGGACACTTCCGCAGGTACAACAAGCGTTCGCTGCGGCGGCTGACACCGGCGACGATGCAGCTGGAATCGCTGTTTTACCTCGACTGCTGCGGGATCGCGGCATCGGCGGCGAATCGGATGCTGCTCAGCCAGTCGATGCCGACACGGGAGCAGATTCGGCTGTGGGACCGGCGGATCATTCCGGCTTCGCGCTGGATCGATCCATTGCTGCGGTTCTCGGTCGGGAAGACGATTGTGGGCGTCTGGCGCAAGGGGCGCTGAGCGCGTCCGCGCTTCTGCAACAGCAGATCAAAAGCTAAAGAGCGAAGCAGGATGCCGATGTAGCCGACATCCGCCTCCGCTCTGAAGGGAACGCGCCTGCGAATGCGCTAGGCGGTGACTTCGATGCCCATGGAGCGTGCGGTGCCCTTGATGCTCTTCACGGCCGCTTCGACGGAGGCGGCGTTGAGGTCGGGCATCTTCTGCCTGGCGATCTCGAGGACCTGCGCTTCGCTCACCTTGCCGACCTTGTCCTTGTTGGGCGTGCCGGAGCCCTTGGCCAGGTTGGCGGCTTTCTTCAGCAGCACGGAGGCCGGCGGGGTCTTGGTGATGAAGGTGAAGGTACGGTCGGCATAGACGGTGATGACGACGGGGATGATGAGTCCGGCCATCTCCTTGTTCTGCGTGCGGGCGTTGAACTGCTTGCAGAACTCCATGATGTTGACCTGCGCCTGGCCCAGAGCCGGGCCGACGGGCGGGGCCGGGGTGGCCTTGCCGGCTTCAATCTGGAGCTTCACCTGGGCGGTAATTTTCTTTACTGGAGGCATTGCGTTTTCCTTTAGCTGCTAGCCCTTAGCTTTTAGCTGCTAGCTGAAATTCTGAATTTCACGGGCGCATCTGCAACTGCCCGTCCACCGCTCTGGCTAAAAGCTAACGGCTAGTAGCTGAGAGCTGCCGCTATGCGATCTTCTCGACTTTGCCGAAGTCGAGTTCCACCGGAGTGGAACGGCCGAAGATGGTCACCATGACCTTCAGGGTCTCGCGGTCTTCGTTCACGTCGTCGACCACGCCGTTGAAGTTGGCGAACGGACCTTCGGTGATGCGCACCGACTCGTTCTTCTGGAACTTGACCTTGAGGCGCGGCTTCTCCTTGGAGACGTCGCTGCGGAAGAGGATGGAGCTGACCTCCGCTTCGGTGAGCGCAACCGGCTTGTCGCCGGTGCCGAGGAATCCGGTGACGCGCGGCGTGTTCTTGATCACGTGCCAGAGGTCGTTGTCGAGATCCATCTCGACGAGGACGTAGCCGGGCAGGAAGACGCGCTCGACGGTGCGCTTCTTGCCGTTGATGATCTCGGTGACCGCTTCGGTGGGGATCATGACGCGCCCGATGCGGTTCTGGAGGCCGAAGGCCTGCACGCGGGTCTCGATGGACTCGCGGACCTTGCGCTCAAAGCCGGAGTAGGCGTGAATGATGTACCAGCGGAAGCGCTCATTCGCCGGCGGCTCAAGCTGCGGCTGAGCCGCGGCGCCTTCGGCGACTTCCGGGTTTGCGTTTTGTGTTTCTTCCGCCATCACAGGGTTTCCAATCTTTCCGGGTCAGGCTACTGCAGCGCGCCGAGCCACTGGAAGAGCTGATGCTGGGCCTGACCCAGAACAGCATCCACAATCCAGAAGAAGCCGGCGAACGCGAAGACCGACACGATGACAACGATGGTGGTCGACTGCACCTCTTTCCATGAGGGCGTGACCACTTTCCGCATCTCGGCGCGAACATCGGTGAGGAAGTCGCGGCTGCGGTTGACGAAGCCGAGGGCGCGGTTCGAGACGCCTTCTTCTGAATTCATTGCTGCTGCTTTGGCCATAGACTTCTTCTTTTCCGCGCTCTTTTCTGCTGTTGCTACGGGCATGAAGCCCAACTCCTGAGTTGAATCTGGCAGGGGCGGAGGGATTCGAACCCCCAAGTTCGGTTTTGGAGACCGACAGTTTAACCGTTGAGCTTACGCCCCTGAATGCAGCTTTCAGCTGTTATCCGTTAGCTTTTAGCTCGTGTCGCGCTGTGAACGCGGTCCGCTAAAAGCGATGGCTAAGTGCCAGAAGCTACTTGGTTTCCTTGTGAGCGGTGTGCTTGCGGCAGCGCTTACAGAACTTGGAGAACTCGAGGCGGCCAGTGGTCGTCTTTTTGTTCTTCGTCGTCGAGTAATTGCGCTCCTTACACTCGCCACACTGCAAGGTGATAATTTCACGCATCTTCTTATCCTACCTGATTTCCCGGGATTTCTGGCCCGGAATCCTTGTCGTGCATTACCTCAGGGGCAAAAGCCCCTGCTGAACTTCCCGGCTTGGCGGCACGGCTCAAAGCCGTGCCCTGATACAAGCCGTTCCTTGCCAAATCGTCAGAGCGCCTGCGGCCAACGCCGCAGGCGCCCGGCCAACCTTACTTCAGGATCTCCGAGATGGTTCCAGCGCCCACCGTGCGTCCGCCTTCGCGGATGGCAAAGCGCAGGCCCTTCTCCATGGCTACCGGGGTGATCAGTTCCACTTCCAGCGCCACGTTGTCGCCGGGCATCACCATCTCCGTGCCTGCCGGCAGATGCGCCACGCCCGTCACGTCGGTCGTGCGGAGGTAGAACTGCGGACGGTAACCGTTGAAGAACGGCGTGTGCCGGCCTCCCTCTTCCTTCGACAGCACGTAGACCTCAGCCTTGAACTTGGTGTGCGGCGTGATCGATCCCGGCTTCGCCAGCACCATGCCGCGCTCCACGTCTTCCTTCGGGATGCCGCGCAGCAGCAAGCCGGCGTTGTCGCCCGCCATGCCTTCGTCGAGCTGCTTTTTGAACATCTCGACGCCGGTGACCACCGTCTTGCGGGTCTCGCGGAATCCGACGATTTCGACTTCCTCGCCCACCTTCACCTTGCCGCGCTCGATACGGCCCGTCACCACCGTGCCGCGTCCGGAGATCGAGAAGATGTCCTCGATCGGCATCAGGAACGGCTGATCGACGGCGCGCGCGGGCAGCGGCACGCTCTTGTCCACCGACTCCATCAGCTCGTCGATCTTCGCTTCCCACTGCGCCTCGCCGTTCAGCGCGCCCAGAGCCGAGCCGCGAATCACCGGCACGTCGTCGCCGGGGAACTGATACTTCGTCAGCAGCTCGCGGACTTCCATCTCGACCAGATCGATCAGCTCGGTGTCCTCGACCGCGTCGCACTTGTTCAGGAAGACCACGATGTAAGGCACGCCCACCTGGCGGGCCAGCAGCACGTGCTCCTTGGTCTGCGGCATCGGGCCGTCGGTCGCTGCGACCACCAGGATGGCGCCGTCCATCTGCGCTGCGCCGGTGATCATGTTCTTGATGTAGTCGGCGTGGCCCGGGCAGTCGACGTGCGCGTAGTGCCGGTTCGGCGTCTCGTACTCGACGTGCGCCGTCGCGATGGTGATGC
>DASSKX010000052.1:0-4844 GCA_035689925.1 Acidobacteriaceae bacterium | reverse complement strand
ACGCGGCCGTTGCGCCAGATGTAGACGGGCAGGCCGAGTTTATGGCGCTGGGCAATTGCCTTTCTGACCGCCACACGCAGTGCCGTCAGCGCGCGGTCTTCGAGCGGGAGATCAGTGATTTTTTGGGAAGTGCGTTTCATTGGCCGTTCTCGTACCGGGCTGCGAGCGCTGCATACGCCTGGTGCTGGATCGCAGCTTAGCGCACTGTGGCGCAGGCGACAATCTAGCGCCGTCGTCCCATGGAGCGGCTGGGGCGGGCGGCGGCGGCCTGGTGCGCGTGGCCTTTCGGATAGACGACCACGTAGCGGTTGAGGCCTTCGCCGCTGGAGGCGGTCTCGAGATCCTGGTATTCGCGGAAGGCAAGATGCAACATGCGGCGCTCGCGGCTGCTCATGGGAGCAAAGCTGTAGGGTTGGCCGGTGCGACTGACGCGCTCCGCGGCGGTTTCGGCGGCCAGGCGCAGTTCCCGCGCGCGCAGGGCCTTGAAGTTCTCCGCGTCGAAGGAGACTTTATCGTGCTCCTCGTTTTCGAGGCGCAGGATTTTCGCGGCGACATGCTCGAGGGCGCGGAGCAACTCGCCGCCGCGCTGGGTGAGCAGGCCGGCATCGGGCCCGGCGAGTTCGACATAGATCTCGCGGGCTTCGAGTCCGGCGGGGTCGGCGGCGCCGGGTCCCGCGGTGATGCGGTACTTCAGACGCAGCCCGCCCAGGGTCGTCAGGGTCCTGAGGAATTCTGCGATTTTCTGTGCGGCTGCGGAGTAGTCTTCGATCGGCATCGCTGGGTATATCGTATCCCGACGTAATTAGATCACAGTTTGCGCGGTCTTACGGAGAGCGCCGGATAACTTGCGTGGTATTCCCTGCGGGCCTTACTTTCGGACGGCTGCGCGCTTCTTGGCGGCCCGCCTGGCAGCGATCTCCCGCATCTCGCGTCCCATGCTGGTGCGGTTCATGACGATCTGCGTTCCCACGCCCATGATGTTGCTGCCGACCCAGTAGAGGTCGACACCGGAGCCGAGATTCCACATCATGAAGCCGAAGATGACCGGCATCATGAAAGCCATCATGCGCTGCTGGCTCTGATCCATGCCGGGCGACGGCGTGAGGAACTGCGAGAGGAACATGGAGACGATGACGAAGACGGGGAGGATGTGCCAGGGATCGGCAGCCGAGAGATCGGGCAGCCAGAGCCAGTGCGCCTGGCGCAGTTCGATCGAGTACTCCAGCATCTCGTAGAAGCCGTAGAGCAGGGGATACTGGAGCAGCATCGGCAGGCAGCCGCCGAACATGTTGACGCCTTCCTTGCGCTGGAGGTCGAACATCTCCTTGTTCATTTCCTGGCGGCGCGGGTCGGTCGTCTTGTACTTCGAATATTTGGCCTTGATGGCGTCAATCTGCGGCTGGATGCGCTGCATCTTGAGCGAGGACTTCATCATCATGACGCGGGTTGGAATCATCGCGAGGTTGAGGATGAAGGTGAGGATCAGGATGGACCAGCCCCAGTTGCCGACTCCGTGCACGACGAAGAAGCGCAAGACCAGCAGCATGGGCTTGGCGACCCAGCTGAACCAGCCGAAGCTGACAACGGGCTCGAGGCTCTTGCCGTTGGCGGTGTGCACGGAGGCCAGCAGGTCGATCGACTTGGGACCGGCAAAGAGGCGCGTCTTCAGCACGCCGGTGGCGGACCCGACGGCCGCGCCGAGGACAGATTCCTTGTCGGTCGCATTGGGCGCGGGGTGCTGCCGGTCGCGGGGAATGTCGACGCTGTCGTGCAGGGTGACGACGCTGCTGTCGGCCGGAGTATCCGGGATGAAGATGGCTGCGAAATAAAGATCGCTGATGCCGGCGTAGTCGAATTCGCCATGCAGGGTCTCGCCGCCGACGACTTTCTTGGAGGCGATCTGATCGGTCTTGCCGCTGATGGACTGGGAGAAGGCTTCGGTCGCGTACTCATGCGGCGTGCTCTCGTCGCCGAGTCCTCCCGGCCAGGCGAGCATGGCGGTGACCGGAGCGCCGTTGTGCGTGACAGAAACTTCGGCGTGGATCACATAGCTGGCATCGAAGCTGAAGCTCTTGTGAACCGTGAGGCCGCCCGACGAGTAGTCGAACTGAAGCGCCGCGGGAGCGGCGACGCTGCCGGTGGTCGACGGAACGTAGAGCGCGGAGTTGAGCTGGGTGCGGAGTCCGGCGTCGTAGGTGAAGAGCGAGAGCGGCAGGCCAAGCTTGGCAGCGGTATCGCTGTTGACCAGATCGAGCGGCTTGCCGTCATCATCCTTATATTTCTTCAGCGTCCATGACTTCACATCCGCGCCGCGATTGGTGAAGACTATGCGGTACAGTTCGTTCTCGACGACGGTCTCTTTTTCGCTGGATGCCTGGACGGTGTTCGCCGCGGCGGCAGATGGAGCGGTGGGAGTGGCCGGTGCTGCGGAGGTGGCGTTGGTTGCTGCCGGAGTGGCGGCGGCGGGCGGCGTGGAGGTCTGGGCGGGCTGATTTTTCTGTTCGGGCTGCGGCTGCGGCTTCTTCGGGCCCCAGATCTGGAAGGCCACGACCATCAGTACAAAGACGATGATGAATCCGTAGAGGGAACCGGAATCGAATCCGAATCCGCCTCCGCCACTGCCCTGCTGGTTGGGATTTTGTATCTCTGCCAAGACGTCCGTTTCCTAATCTCTGATTTGGGTGATCAAGGTGCGCGGCACCTGCGGGGCCCGAGTGCTCGAGGCGTTGTGTTTCGGCGGCACGGGATCGAAGCCGCCCTTGTGAAGGGGATGGCAGCGCAGCAGACGGCCCATGGCCATCAGGCTGCCGCGAAACGCTCCATGCTCCGCAAGAGCAATGGCCGCGTACTCAGAACATGTGGGCTGGAAGCGGCACGCGGCCGGCGTTCCGGCCACCAGATGCAGCGCCGGAGAAAGCACGAGTTTGTAGAGCGCGAGGAGCACGCCGGCGATGCGGCTCATCGTCGCGCCGGAATCGGTGGAGCGATTCATGCCCGGGCTCCTGCCGCAGCGATGGCAGCGAAGACGCGCGCGACTTCCTGTTCCAGGCGAACGAACTCCATATCGAAAACCTGCTTGCGCGGATGGAGCACGACGTCGGTGCGCAGGGGCAACTGGCTCGCGTGCAGCCGAACGGCCTCGCGCATCCTGCGGCGGATGCGATTGCGCACGACGGCTCCGCCGAGCACGCGTCCTGTTGTCAGGCCGATACGCGGCTCGGCTCCGGCTGGTTCGCCGGCTTCTCGTGCGCGGAAGAAATAAGTCATGGATGGGGACGAATGCCGTCGGCTCGCCTGGTAGACACGCTGGAAATCGGCGTGCTTCCGCAGACGAATGCTGCGCCACTCGAAGCTGGCTTCCGGCATATCTTCATTCCGTCTCACTCTGGGGAAGGACGGCGCATGAGCCGTCCTGCTGAACGGGAAACGAGCGGAACTAGTCGCGGTATCCCGCGCTCACCGAGACGCGCTTGCGTCCCTTGGCGCGGCGGCGGGACAGGACGGCGGCGCCGCTCTTGGTTTTCATGCGGCTGCGAAAGCCGTGGGTCTTGGAACGGCTGCGCCGATTAGGCTGAAAAGTGCGTTTCGGCATGGAAACGTTGACTCCTGAACTTTGGGATGGGATTCTTCCATTTCGCGCGGCGGGCAGCGCCCGGCCAGGGCACGTGATCGAATCCGAGTGGCCGCGCTCTTGCTGACAACACGCCTTCGGGCGGCAAGAATCAAGTATATCTCATGGCTTTAGGAGCCGCAAAAACTGCACGTCTGCAACGGATTTCACCATTGGCGGTGCAACACATTCCGGCGGTAATATTTCCCCCGAACAATGCGTTTCCTCGACTCGGAGTCTGTGCTACTATCGGCAACGTTCACTTAAGATTTTTTCGACGCCTCGCGGCTGTCGAATTGACCGAAGCTCTGATCGGGACAAGATCGGAGCCATTCCCGGCCAGTGCGAAATTTGCTCCTGCACGCGCCCTGTTTCCACAGGACAGGGTCAACCCTGGGCATTCTCGCAACCCGGCCACCGGTTGAATTCACTCCTGCGACGCCTGCCGAAAAGGATTGCGCATGTCTTTCGCCGTTACCCCGTCTGTTGCTCTCAATCCGTGGGTCCAAATTCTCGCTGCGCTTGAAAAGAAAATTAATCGGCAATCGTACGATACGTGGCTGAAGCCCACGCGTTACAGCTACGTGCGCGAGCGGGTCCTGTTCGTACGTATTCCCACGCCTGAGTTCAAACATGTCGGTGACCGTTATGGCGATCTGATCCAGGAAGCGATCGAAAATCTTCAGCTCGAACTGGACGACGTGAGTTTCATCACGCCGGAAGAAGACCCCACGCTGCCGCGCGTCCGCGAAGACGGCGGATTCGCTCCGACCTCGTCGCTGCACTCCGGCGCCACGCATCCGGGCAACAACGCGCGTCCGGCGCCGCTTGCCGGACCGCAGCAAGCTCGGTTTGACTGGTCGACGGCTGCGCAGCTGAATCCGCGCTACACGTTCGACGCATTCGTCTGCGGCCCGGGGAATCAATTTGCGCGCGCCGCTGCGCTGGCCGTTGCCGAGCAGCCTTCGAAGGCATACAACCCGCTGTTCCTGTATGGCGGCGTGGGCATGGGCAAGACGCACCTGATGCATGCCATTGGGCACGAGGTGAAGCAGCGGAACCCGAGCGCGTCAATCTCCTACGTCTCGGCCGAGAAGTTCACGAACGAGATGATCAGCTCGGTGCGCTACGACAAGATGACCAGCTTCCGCGACAAGTTCCGCACCGTGGACCTGCTGCTCATCGACGACATTCAGTTCCTCTCGCAGAAGGAGCGCACCCAGGAAGAGTTCTT
>DASSKX010000051.1:0-3463 GCA_035689925.1 Acidobacteriaceae bacterium | reverse complement strand
CTTGTACAGCGCACAGTCGTGTCAAAGAGCGCGGAAGCTCAGCCGGACGCCGCCTGGCGGGCACTCGGCAGCGAAAACCGTTGCCGAGAAGGCTGAAAGAAAAAGCCCTGTTCCTGAGAACAGGGCTTTCCTCATTTCCAGGCTAGGGTGTGCGGGCAGCGAGGGCAAGAGAAAACGACCACCACGGCGTTACGGAAGTCAGATGGTCCCATCCTTCTCGTTCGAACCGCTCTTATCCCTTCGGCGCGAAGTAGCCCTCGCGGACGCGGACGGTGTAGCGCCGGTCCAGACAGAAGAGATAGATGGGCCGGAATGCGCCATCGGCCTTGAAGTCAGCGGGCTTGTAAACCAGTGCGTACTGGCTGCGCAGTTCGTCCTGGATGGCCTGGAAGCTGACGGGCATCTCTTCGATCGTGGTCGGGAAGAACGCCTTGCCTCCGGTGGAGACGGCCATCTTCTTCAGCACGTCATCGCCGTGGCCGCGGCTGGGACTCACATTCGTGCTAATCGCGTAGATGATGGTGTCGGCGCGATGACATTCCTTAATGGCGTCTTCCAGGTAGGCATGGCTCTGGTTGTCGTCGCCGTCGGAGACGAGCACGATTGCCTTGCGTACGGGCTCCTGACCACGTGAGGTGAGCAGTTTGTCCCGGCACGCGCTGTAGACCGCGTCATAGAGGGCGGTGCCGCCGCCAGGGCGGAGATCCTGGATTCCGCGCGTGAGCGCGTCCATGTCGTTGGTCCAGTCCTGGCGGTAATCGGGGGTCACATCGAAGCCCTCGACGAAGGCCCGGTCCGACTGTGGCCGGAGGATCGACAGCAGAAACGAGGTCGCCGCCTGCTGCTCGAACTCAAAGCGCCGCCGGATGGACGTGCTTGTGTCGATGAGGATGCCGACACGCAACGGAAGGTTCGTCTGCTGCGTAAAGCTGTACACCTGCGCAGGAGCCTTGTGGTCGTCGAGCAGCGCAAAGTCGCTCTGCTTCAGGTCCTTGATGAAGCGGCCGTGCTTATCGGAGACGACAAACTCCAGGTAGACTTCGTTGCTCGTTACGCGAAAGGTCGACTGGGGATTGTCCTCAGACGGGCCATTTTGCGCGGGCTGCTGAGCGTCGGCGGGCGAGGCCTGCGCGGGCGTCGGCTCCTGATTCTGCTGGGGAGCGGCCTGCGTTGCCGGGGCGGACGGCGTCTGCGTTCCGGCCGCCGGCTGGCTGGTTTGCGCTGTCAAAGCGAACGTGCCGAAGAATGCACACGCCATCGCGATGGAGGGGCGAAGGATCCTGAAAACTTCGATTTTCATGGAGCGCTTTTATTTTATCCTGCCGCCCCGGCGCCCGGCGCATTTGCCACGTTCGCCTGGGAATCGGCAGAATCACCCCATGGACGAATCGCAGAAGTCGGCTGTCACCACAGCAGGGGCGCCTGGGGCGATAGGGCCCTATTCGCAGGCCGTGCGCGTAGGCAATCTGGTCTACACCTCGGGGCAGATCGCGCTCGATCCGGCGTCTGGCCAAGTCGTACGCGGCGGTATTGCTGAGCAAACCACCCGCGTTCTCGAGAATTTAAAAGCCGTGCTCGCCGCGGCGGGATCGGACTTGTCTCGCGTCGTGAAGACCGTCGTGTTCCTGAAGGATATGAACGACTTCGCGGCGATGAATGCCGTCTATGCGACCTACCTCGCGCCCGCCGGAGTGGTTCCGCCCGCACGTTCCACAGTCGAGGTGGCGCGTCTTCCCAAGGATTCTCTCGTCGAAATAGAAGTGATTGCCAGCGTTTGAGGAGTTCCCTATGCCCGATACGAAGCCTGACAGAATCGAAAAGTCCGACGCGGAGTGGCGCGCCGAACTCACGCCCGAACAGTACCGCGTGCTGCGCGAGAAGGGCACCGAGGCGGCATTTTCCGGCGCTCTGTATCAGAACCATGACAGCGGGGTGTACCACTGCGCTGCCTGCGGAGCCGAACTGTTTACCTCGGACAAGAAGTTCGAGTCGGGCAGCGGGTGGCCGAGCTTCTGGCTGCCGGTGCACCCGGATGCCGTGGTAACGCACGAAGACAACACGTACGGCATGCGACGGATCGAGGTAACCTGTGCGCGCTGCGGGTCGCACCTTGGCCATGTCTTCCCGGATGGTCCGCGCCCGACCGGCCTCCGGTATTGCATCAACTCTGTCGCTCTGGATTTCGAGAAACAGAAGTGAGGACGGCGAGCTGGCCCCTTCGGTGGGGCCGACGCTCCCGTGTGCTGCTTGCGTTGCTCGCGGCGGCCGGCTCGTACTTCGTCTTCGCGGCGGGGCAGGAGTTTCAGCATCATGGGCCGCCGTGGGCTGCTTCGGTGGTATCGACGCACAGCTTTCGCGTTGCCGACTCGACGATTCAGGTGGACTTCAGCCCCGGGTCGCTCGACCTGCCCCAGGCAGACGTCCTGCAGTGGGTCGAGAACGCTGCCAGTTCCGTCGCGACCTATTACGGCAAGTTCCCTGTTCCGCGTGACCGCGTGCTCATCCAGCCACGCGAAGATGCAGGCGGCGTGACGCACGGGACGACATGGGGCGATGTGGGAGGACTCCCTGCGTTCACCCGGATCAGCGTCGGCCAGCACGCCACGACGCAGGAACTGACGGACGACTGGATGATGACGCATGAGCTCGTCCACACCGGGTTTCCTTCCCAGGAAGACGAGCACCACTGGATTGAGGAAGGGCTGGCGGTGTACATCGAGCCGATCGCGCGCGTGCAGAACGGATTCCTGCGGCCGGAGAAGATCTGGGCGGACATGGTGAGGGACATGCCCAAGGGGAATCCCGGGGAAGGCGATGAGGGTCTCGACCGGACGCATACGTGGGGACGCACGTACTGGGGCGGCGCGCAGTTTTGCCTGCTTGCCGATGTCATGATCCGCGAGCAGACGCACAACCGGCGGGGGCTCCAGGATGCGCTGCGGGCGATCGTCGCGGCGGGGGGCACGATCGATCAGAACTGGGATATTGAGAAGACGCTGCGGGCTGGCGACGCGGGCACCGGCACGCACGTGCTTGAGGATCTGTATCGCCGGACGAGCGACAAGCCGGTGAAGTTTGATCTGGATGGGATGTGGAAGAAGCTGGGAGTCATCCCGACCGGCAACACGGTGCGCTTTGACGACCATGCGCCGGAGGCGGCGATCCGCCTGGCAATCACAAAGACGCCGCCGTGGGGCCGGATAAAAGTCCAGCCCTGAGGCATCAGGCAGGAGGCCGGGGGCTGCGGCATCTGCTGATTGCAAAGGGCGTGCTGCCCGGGTAATGTGTGCGGCTTAGTACCGGGTACTATTATCGCCCTGGGGCGTCAGGCTTTGACGACCTTGCCGGCCTTGAGACAGCTGCTGCAGACGCGCAGGCGTTTGTTGCCGCCGTTGACCTTGGCGCGAACCGGGTGAAGGTTGACGTTCCAGCGGCGCTTGGTCACGTTGTGCGCATGCGAGAT
>DASSKX010000050.1:0-7377 GCA_035689925.1 Acidobacteriaceae bacterium | reverse complement strand
GAGCGGCAGCGTTAACTTCTCCACTCGCCCGCTGGGCCAGTGAATTTCTACCTGATCGACTTTTTCGGAGTTACCCAAACCGAAGTGCACGCGCATATCGTTCGATGAGAGATAACTGCCACCGCTCAGCACATCGCCCCGCTGACGCACCCCGTTTCCGGTGAGATATACGGTAGCACCGACCGCGTCGCGCGGACTCTTCGGCCCGCCAACAAGCTTCATCTCGACCCAATGATGATGGTCGGAATTCACATTGCGCAGCAGCACCGGAACACCGTCCATGCTGTTGATGACCACGTCGATCTTGCCATCATTGAAAAGATCCCCAAATGCTGCGCCACGGCCCACCGTGACCACCGCCAGCCCTGTTCCCTCTACCGCAGGCACAACCTCGAATTTGCCGTTCCCCAGGCTGTGATAGAGCAGCGGGCGCTGTGCATAGCTTTGCCCCCATTCCGGATGCTCATCGACCTGCGGATAAACATTCCCGTTGACGATGAGCAGATCCTTCCACCCATCATTGTCATAATCGAGGAATCCATCGCCAAATTTCACAAAAGGGATAGAAGGCTCGGCAATTCCGGTCTGATAACTCACGTCCGCGAACGCTCCCCGACCGTTGTTCCGGAACAATATGGCGTAATCATCGGAAAAGGTTGTGCTTACCAGGGAGAGATGTCCGGTATTGTCATAGTCGCCGACGGCCAGCCCCATATTCGCCGCCTCGCGTCCGTCTCCGTTGAGCGCGAACCCGCTCTGGTAGCTCTCATCCCTGAAGGTGCCGTTTCCGTTGTTGATGTACAGATAGTTCGGCGTAGAGTCGTTGGCTACTATGATGTCGGGCTTGCCATCGTTATTAACATCGGCAAACAGCGCATCGAGTCCGTAAAAGCCGGCAGGACCATCCACGGCAAGCTTCTTGCTGACGTCACTAAACGTGCCGTCCCCGTTATTGTGAAAGAGATGATCGCGCCCGCCCGTGAGACCACGCGGACCGCACATTACCTGCACGCCGCGATACTGGCAGAAGTTGTCGCCGGCGCTCCTCGATCCGGAGATCTGAGCCTTCTTCAGATCAAGGTCGATATAGCCGGCCACGAATAGATCGAGATGGCCGTCACCATCGTAGTCCCCGAACGTGGCGCCGGTATGGTCACTCGCGTTGTCGGACGACCCTTCGTCAAGAGCCACACCGGCTTCTTCCGCCACATCGGTAAAGGTGCCGTTGTGATTGTTGTGATATAACCGGCTCGCACCGACATTAGTCACATACAGATCGGGCCAGCCATCGTTGTCATAATCTCCGACAACGCAACTCGTTCCCCATCGATCGTTCGCCACACGCGCACTCACAGTCACGTCTGTGAACGTGCCGTCATGGTTATTGCGGAAGAGGCCCGCATGGGGCGAAGGCGCCTTGCCCGCCAGAGCGTCCGGCGTCGACCCGTTCACCAGATAGATATCGAGCCAGCCGTCGTTATCGTAATCAATGAGGCAGACGCCGGATCCCTTCGCCTCAATGATCATTCGTTTCTCCGGTGTGCCGGTCGCGTTCCGCCACTTCGAGAGGCCGGCCTTTTCGGTCACGTCAATGAACACGATCGGGCCGGTCTTCACAAACCCTCCGGCCGTGATGGGACGGTGCTGCGTGTCGAAGATTGCTGCCTGAGGGCCTGCGCTGGTCATCTCTCCGCCTGATGCTTGCCCCTGTTGGCCTGCGACGATGATCGAGACGGGTGCGACAACGATAAGAACACAAAATGCCAGGAACAGAAGAACGAATCGAAATGAAAGTTGCTGAAGCTGCTTCCCCAGCCAGGCACATCGGACCGAATGGTGAACACGAAGCAGTCGGAATTGCAACGCGATTTACCTCGTCCGGACG
Source organism: Acidobacteriaceae bacterium (assembly GCA_035689925.1). GTDB lineage: Bacteria > Acidobacteriota > Terriglobia > Terriglobales > Acidobacteriaceae > Palsa-343. The sequence goes on along the minus strand of DASSKX010000050.1, from coordinate 5,492 downwards.
ATGGTACAACGGCGCTCAACAGCGTTCGGCATTGCCATGCACTCCAGCATTCGTCGGCCTTGCGACTGTTTTGCAATCGCGCCGCCAGCGGCAAGTCACTGTAGAGACGTGCGGCTCCGGTCGTCCAGGCATTTGCTCCTTGATCGCTGCCTTAGCCATTTTTGGCTTGCCCACAGCCGCTGATTTGCGGCCAGGGCATGCACGGACGGCCAGACCCGCCCCGCGCGCTTGACAAGTATTCAGTCGAATGGGTAGAGTGGGCGGCCAATAAACGGTTCAGTCATCGTTTACTGAACCGAGCGGTAAACGCGTGCCACCGCGAATGCTGAGGCTTTGTTCCCGTTCTCGCCGGAGCGCGAGTTCGCCACGAGTTTGCTGACGCACAAAGCTGCGCCAGCGTCATCCCCACGAACGAACCCTTTTGGAGGCGATCATGAGAGCACTAGCCGGAACTCACCGGAGCGGGCACTGGTATCTCGGGCTGCTTGTACTGCTCTTCAGCGTTGGCGCTTTGTGGTGTCCTGTCGCCGTCGCTCAGCAGGCAAGCGCCAACGTCACGGGAACGGTCAAAGATCCCAGCGGCGCCGCCATTCCCAACGCGCAGGTGCAGCTCACGAACGTCAACACCGGGGTCGTGAGGACGACAGCCACGAACACCGTGGGCATATACGTCTTTCCCAACGTTGTACCTGGCGTTTACGGCATGCAGGCATCAGCAAACGGCTTTGCCACCGTATCGCAGCCTCCGGTGACGCTGCAGGTGGGCCAGACCGCCAGCTTTGATTTTGAGCTGAAAGTCGGCGCAACCACGAGCACCGTAACCGTGAATGCCGCTGCACCGGCACTGGAAACTGCAACGGCGGAGCTGGGTACGGTTGTCTCGCCGAAGGAGATGAACGACCTGCCTCTGAACGGCCGGAATTTTACCCAGTTATTGACGATCCTGCCCGGCACCGTGAACCTCAATACGGACCAGAACAGCGGGGGAGGCGGCGGGTGGAATGGAGCGTCCATTGGGCAATTTAGCTTCCCGGCCGTGAATGGCGCACGCAACCGCAGCAACATGTTCATCCTCGACGGCGCGAACGACCTGAACACTCTGTCCGGGACCTACAACTATGCCCCGATCGTCGACGCCATTCAGGAGTTTAAGAGCCAGGGCCACAACGATCTCGCCGAGTACGGAGGGGCCGTTGGAGCAATGGTGAGCGTTGTCACGAAGCCCGGAACGAACCAATACCATGGTGCTCTGTGGGAGTTCCTGCGCAACGAGCAGATGGATTCGCGGGGGTTCTTTGAAAAGCAACGCAATCCCCTCCGGCAGAACCAGTTTGGCGCATCCCTCGGCGGCCCGGTTTCCATTCCGAAGCTGTACAACGGCAAGAATCGCACGTTCTTTTTTGTTGCGTGGGAAGGCTACCGATTCGCCTCCAAATCAGAGACCGGAGGACTCGGGCCGACCGACGCGATGCGTAGTGGCGACTTCTCCGGTCTTGTCGACAAGAACGGAAAGATGATTCCGATCTACGATCCGGCGACGACGACCCTCGTCAACGGCCAATACACCCGCAAGACGTTCACTGAGGAATACAACGAGCCCAACCCGGCCTACTGCGATGGCCGTATCAACTGCATTCCGGCCAGCCGCATCAATCCGATCTCCGCGCTATACCAGACGATCATCCCGCATAGCAGTCCCACGACGGTAAACGGGCAAAACGTCTTCTTCGCCGCGCCCACCGATTACAACCAGGACACGGGGACCTTGCGGTTTGACCAGAACTTTGGCAACAGCAACCAGATCATGTTCCGCTACAGCCAGTTCGACCTGCAGCAGGCAAGTCCAACGGGGGTCATCGGCCTTCAGAAAGTGCACGTCTACGGGCACAACTATATCGGACACTATACGCACGAGTTCAGTTCGACAGCGTTCACGGACGTGTACTTCGGCAGAAACTTCGGGTACACCATTACCGGCGCGACTCATCCCGGCGAAGATGCGGCATTCATATCCAAACTGCAATCGCTTGGCATGTCGCCGTTCTGGATGACTCTGGACAACAAGGTCTATGCCCCCCAGTACACGGCCGGTGGGTATATCGGATTGAGTGGATCTCAGTTGCAGGCCTCAGGCTTGGGCGATGACTGGCAGTTCGGCGGCTCGTTCAGCAAGATCTTCGGCAGGCACACCATCAAACTTGGCGCCGATTTTGAGACAAATAACTTCACTTCGCCGATCGCATACGGCGGTGAAGATTTCCAGTCTGGGCAGACCTCGAGTCTCGGGTCCAACAGCACCGGCGGAAACAGCTGGGCGTCTTTGCTGCTCGGGGTTCCGGCCGCAGGCTCCTACCGCAATATCCACGAAGTGGTCCACGGCGGCTGGATTAACGGAATGTACATCCAGGATCAGTTCAAGGCGACGAGCCGCCTGACGCTCAATCTCGGTTTCCGCAACAACATGGTGTACACACCGATTTATGGCTCCGGTCATGGGGGCAACTTCTATACTGGGGAGGCCAACCCAATCACCGGCCAGTACATTCTGAATGCACTTCCGCCCGACTGCTCGGCAACCCAGGGCGCGCCCTGCATCCCGACTGGCATCTACACTGCGTCGAGTACGCCAGCCCCGGGCGGGCTTCCCCCGCACGCTATCGTTAACCCGACTCTCCGCGTGATCAAGAACTCGCTGGCCAACTGGGCTCCCCGGGTCGGCCTGGCCTACCGCGTCAGCGACAAGACGGTCCTCCGGGCAGCGTATAGCCGGTTCTACGACGAGTGGGCCGACATCACCCAGCTCTCGCAGAACTTCGGCGGAAACTGGCCCGCGGTCAACACGATTCAGAACTCCGGTTTGAACCTCAACGTCCCGACAGCGACCAATACCGATCCGCTGGGGTTTGGCAGCGGTGGCGCGGTCGTCTATCCCATCAACGATTTCAGCAAGGTCAGCCAGTGGATGGTGGATCCCAACTTCAGGACCCCTGTTTTTGACCAATGGAACGTGGGCGTCCAGCGGCAGCTACCTGCCAATATATCTCTCGACGCTGATTATGTCGGCTCCAATGGGCGGCATGAGGACTGGGGGCCTACCATGAACACGCCCCAGCCTGGTCCTGGCGATCCTCAGGCTCGGCGGCCCTACCCCTACATGCTGCAGCAATGGTTCGATCAGAGCGTAGGGAACAGCCGTTACAACGCACTCCAGGTCAGCGTCCACGAACAGTCCGCCCATGGGGTTACTTTCCTGGCGGCATACACGTTGTCCAAGTCCAATGCCGACGGCTGCAACCTCGGTGCGAGCTGCGACTCGTCGAATCCGTATGATCGCAAGCGTGACTACGGCACTTCCGATCTCGACCAGAGAAATGTGTTTACGGTGGCATTCACGGCGCAGTCGCCATTCAACAGATCACGCAGCAAATTCGTCTCCGGTTTGGCAGGCGGATGGGCTCTCAACGGTATCGTGCGGGAAACGTCGGGGCAGCCTTACACCGTGACCGCCGGCGGCGACCCCGAGAATATCGGGTGTTGCCTCCAGGAACGAATGAACGTAGTCGGCAATCCGAACAGCGGGGGCCATACTCCGAAGGAATGGTTCAATACCAGTGCCTTCGCGGCGCCCACCGGGTATACCTATGGCAATGAAAAGGTGAACCCGCTCGTGTCCCAACATTACAGCGACGTGGACATGTCGCTCTTCCGCCAGTTCCACATCGGAGAGACGAGATACTTCGAATTCCGCGCCGAATCATTCAACCTGTTCAACAACGTCGTCTTCAGGCCACCGGACCGCACGAATACTGACGCCAATTACGGGCAAGTCACAAGCCAGGTCACGGGCCAAAACAATCAGCCTGCCACGCGTCAGCTGCAGCTAAGTCTGAAGTTCTACTATTAGCCGCGAGCTTGCTGTGGGGCGGCTCCACGATCTGGGTCCCTGATGAGAAGTCTCTCTAACGGTCATCGCCGCGCGGCAACGTCGCGGCGATGACGTTTTTATAGTTCGAATCTATGCCGAAGAATACTTCCCCAACCCTTCGCGTCGCTCATGCCCCGTGATCCGGCCCCGATGATCGACAGATCCCGGCGACGCTTCCTGCGCGCAACTGGCATGCTGCTCCCGCAACTCTCGTTGCGCCCGGGCAGCAGCGAATTGCTGCGAGCGGTTGCGGAGCACGCGCCGACACCGCCGCCGATCAGGTTCGAGGATATCGCTCAAAAGGCCGGCATACACTTTGTCACCGAGAACTGCCCCACCCCGCAGAAGCACCAGCCGGAAACAATGCCGGGCGGCGTGGCCCTGTTTGACTACGACGGTGATGGGCTGCTTGACATTTACCTCGTCAACGGCGCGGAGATGCCCTCGCTGGTAAAAACAGGTCCGAAGTATTCGAACCGCCTCTTTCGCAACAATGGCGATAGAACCTTCACCGATGTAACGGAGCGCGCCGGTGTCGCCGGAGCGGGTTTTGGGATGGGCGCCGCGGTCGGCGATTACGACAACAACGGCTGGCCCGACCTCTTCCTGGCAAACGTTAACGGAAATCAGCTCTTTCACAATAACGGCGACGGTACGTTTACCGACGTTACCGCGAAAGCAGGATTGAGCGGCGGCATGTACAACGGCCGCAAGATGTGGTCCATTGCGGCTGGCTGGTTCGACTACAACAACGACGGCTTGCTCGATCTGTTCGTGGCCAATTACTGCCAATGGGATCCGCGCTACGAGCCTGCCTGCATGGGTCTGGATGGCCGCGGATACTGCCATCCTGACAGCTTCGCTCCCCTTCCCAACACGCTGTACCGCAACAACGGCGATGGTACGTTTACCGATGTCTCGGCGGAAACCGGGATCTCCTCGGTGCTCGGCAAGGGTATGGGAGTCGTCTTCGCGGATTACGACGGCGACGGATTCCTCGATGTGTTTGTAGCCAACGACAACAGCCCGAACCTCCTCTTCCGCAATATCGGAGGCAAGCGATTCGAGGAGGTGGCCTTTCAGGCAGGCGTCGCTTACAACGACGAGGGCACCGCCCTCGCAGGTATGGGCGCTGACTTCCGCGATGTGAACAATGACGGTTTGCCCGACATCTGGCATACGGCCATCGAAAACGAGACGTTTCCGCTCTTCATCAACAAAGGAAAGGGACAATTTCGTAATGGCGGCCACGAGAGCGCACTCGCGAATCTAACCCGGCCGATGTCGGGCTGGTCGAACGCCATCGTCGATCTCGATAACGACGGCTGGAAGGATCTGGTGGTAGCCCGCAGCAACGTGCTCGACAACATCGGAGAAATCTCCCGGCATTTTCGGTACGCTGAACCAAACGCCGTGTTTCGCAATCGCGGAAACGGGCGATTCGAAGACGTGAGCGCGTCCGCTGGGGCAGACTTCGTACGCCCGGCGCCGCACCGGGGCCTGGCGTTCGGCGACCTGGACAACGATGGACGCATGGATCTGGTCATCACTGCACTCGGAGGGCCGG
>DASSKX010000049.1:0-3748 GCA_035689925.1 Acidobacteriaceae bacterium | reverse complement strand
TGCGCTCACATGGGCGGGGCGCCTACTCAAGCTTCACCTGACCGTATTCGAGCAGAGTGACCAGGATTACGCCGCCGGCGACGTTTCCCAGCGTGGCCGGCACCAGCCAGCGGAAGTACATGTGCGGCGGGATGCCGTGGTTCAGGACGGCGGAGAGAATTTCTCCGCTGGTGGCGATGCAGTGCGCGAAGTGTCCGGTGCCGACGACGAAGCAGAGCAGCCAGATGACCGCAACGGAACCGGTGATGGAATGGCTGGCGCTGACCAGCCAGGCGACCATCGCGATGAGCCAGCCGCCGATGACGCCGCTCCAGAAGATGTGGCGGACGGCTGGATTGGCTGCGGCGACGCCGAGCTGGGTGAGGGCGTGCACCGTCTGCGGTTGCAGCGCTTTGGTACGGACGGCCAGTAATGCGAAGGCGTAGGCACCGACAACGTTGGTCGGGAAGACGATCGACCACAGGCGCAGGGTCTTCCAGAGGCCGCGGCGCTCGGCCAGGATGAGTGCGATTGGGTAGAGGGTGTTCTCGGTGAAGAGCTGGCCGCGCCCGAGGATGACTGCGAGAAAGCCCATCGGGTAGAAGAGCAGCGAGATGAACTCGGCCCACGGGGTGTTGCCGATCTGGCCCTGCACGACCGAGACGCTCAGGCCGGTCAGGCCCATGGTGAGGCCGCCGACCACGCCGGAGATGGCCAGAGCAATGGCCGGCCGCTCCAGCTCGCGGCGTCCATTGCGCAGAGCCTGCTCATAGATGGCGTTGGCTGTGGGGCGGTCGAGGTCCAGTTGTTTGGACTGCTTTTCTTCTTCGGGGTCCGGTTGGAGCTTGATTTTGCGCAGCGGCATGCCTGCTATTGGAGGCTGGGGAACTGTACCCGGTTGGTTTACAGGGGATTCCCGGCGTAGGGTCAGGTCGTGTCAAGCCGCGTCGTGAGCGAATTGTGGCCGTGATAGCCTTTGGCTTCGTTGGAAAACTGAGGGGGCCTATGAGTCATCAGCTGCATTACGACCTGGCGGCGGCGGCGCGCCGGGCGATGATCGAGCGCGGATTTGAGCCTGATTTTCCTCCTGCCGTGGCCCAGCAGCTCGAAGAATTGCGGGCGCATCCGCCAGTCACGCCGGAGGGCGTGCGGGATCTGCGCGGGCTGTTGTGGTCGTCGATTGACAACGACACTTCGCGCGACCTGGACCAGATTGAGTACTCCGAAGCATTGCCGGATGGCAGCTACCGCGTGCTGATTGGGATCGCCGATGTGGATGCTTTCGCCCCGAAAGGGTCTCCGATCGACGAGCACGCGTTACGCGAGACGACGACGGTCTACACCGGAGTGGAGATATTCCCGATGCTGCCGGAGGAACTGTCCACGGGAAGTACCTCGTTGCTGCAGGACCAGGAGCGCGCGGCGGTGGTGATTGAGTTCACGGTGGATGCGGAGGCGAACCTCACCGGGAGTCAGATTTATCGCGCAGTGGTGCTGAACAAGGCGCAGCTCGCGTATCCCTCCGTGGGCGCGTGGCTGGCCGGAACGGCGGAGGCTCCCCCGAAGGTGGCCGGCTCGCCGGAACTGCAGCAGCAGCTCAAGATGCAGCACGCCATCGCGGAGCGACTGCGGCAGAAGCGGTCGGAATGCGGCGCCCTCGACCTGCAGACGATCGAGACGCACCCGATTCATCTGACGGACGGGGAAATCGATATTGAAGCTGAGGTGAAGAACGAGGCGACGCAGCTCATTGAAGATTTCATGATCGCGGCGAATGGCGTCGTCGCGCGCTCGCTGGAGGCGAAGAAGTTTTCGTCCATACGCCGCGTCGTAAAAACACCGAAGCGGTGGGATCGCATTGTGGAACTTGCACGGCAGACGGGGACGCAGTTGCCGGCGGACCCCGATCCAAAGCCGCTGCACGATTTCCTGCTGGCGCAGCAGCGTAAGGATCCGGATCATTTTGCTGACCTGTCGCTGGCAGTGATCAAGCTGCTCGGCCCCGGCGAGTATGTGCTGGATCGCGCCGGCGAACCATCGGAGGGGCACTTCGGTCTGGCTGTACAGGACTACACGCACTCGACAGCGCCCAACCGGCGGTACGCCGACCTGGTCACACAGCGGCTGCTGAAGGCGATGATTGCGGCACAGCGTTCTCCCTATTCGGATGATGAACTGGCCCAAATTGCCGCGCAATGCACGCGCATGGAAGACGCCGAGCGGAAGGTTTCCCGCGAGATGCAGAAGCGGATTGCGGCGGTGGCGATGAGCGGGCGCATCGGCCAGGAGTTTGCCGCGATTGTCACCGGCGTGAACGAGCATGGAACGTTCGTGCGGACGATCAAACCGCATGTGGAAGGCATGCTCGTGCGGGGGCAGCACGGGCTCGATGTCGGCGACAAGCTGCGCGTCACGCTGGTGCGGACCGACCCGGAGCATGGGTTCATTGATTTTGCACGAGCATGATCGCAAGTTTCCCATGTCTGTGCGCGTCACCCGACGGTCCGATCCGATCATCGACCAACCGTTTGGTATCCGCTAAGCATCCGAAGGCATACGGAGGGAACCACGTTGGAGTGTCTTCATAATCCGATTGTTCGGGTTCCTGGTGTTCTGCGAAGGGCAGGGCTGGTCGCTGGATGCATCGTGGAAATGTGGAACGAACAGGGGTTCAACGGCAAGATTTATACGCGCTGCCGCATCGCCAACGACCCGCCCCAGCTCCCGAATGGGCCCTACGTCCTGAGGTTTGCCCGCTACTCGATCCCGACGAACAAGTTCGAAGGGAAGTGGGAGCCGGTCGTACTGGAAGCAGAATCGCAGCTTGCCGAAGCTGCCTGAAGCGTTCCTATCAGGAAGACGGCAGCAAAGAAAGAGAGCGGCCTTGCGGCCGCTCTCTTTCTTTTCAATGGACGGGGCTCAGTACGACAGGACGCAACCGCCTGCGCCGCTGTTAAAGGCATTGCTCCAGAGTGACTGGACTGGGAAAGTGCCGGTCGAGAGGGTTGTGTCGGCCGATGCGCCCTGGCCCGAGGTGATCCAGGCGCATTTGTCGCCGTTTTCCGCGCCGCCGGAGTCAAGCCAGCCGGTATTGGGGAACTGATCGGTGATCGTCTCGGCCATCTCGTGGCCGCCGACAATCGTGATACCAGCATTTGGGCCGAGTCCGTTGAAGTTTGCGCCGCAGCTTGCTCCGGCATCGGTGATGTAGGGCAGATTCGTATAGGCAATCTGACCGACGCTGGAGCTGGTCGAGCTGTGCCAGGCGCAGTACTGGGTGCCGAAGCCGCTGGCGCTGTTGCCGGTGGCAGTGGCGATTACGTATTGCGTGGTGGAGTTATCCGAGACGCCGAAGTGCCCGGCCGCGCGTACCGCTTCCGCCGCCAACTGAGACTGGCTGGGCTGCGAGGGTGCGGCACTTGTGTTGTCGTACCAGACGTTGGTGCTGGCTTTGAAGATGCCGCTCTGATTACCCGCCGCTGTGCCCGCGCCATTGCAGAAGACGGTGCCGCTGGCGACGCCCTGGCAATACTGTGTTACGGAGTTCAGCCAGCTGCTGCCGCCGACACCGGTATAGAAATTCTCAAGGATTGAGGCTTCGCCACTGGGGTCGTTGTTATTCCATTGTGATCCCCAAAAGACCAGATAGATCACCGGAGCGGTTTCCACGCCGACACCGTTATACCCGCCGTGGTACGAGAGGTTTTTGGATCTTGTCGGCCTAGCAAGCTTGGCTGCTGCGCGCGCGTGCTCCGCTGCCTGCACGGTG
>DASSKX010000048.1:0-15693 GCA_035689925.1 Acidobacteriaceae bacterium | reverse complement strand
CCTTTTGATATACCTCTATCGGCATATACGTGTCAAGGCATATACAGAGGAAAAACTCCCCAGACGTCATGGGTGCCCTGAATCCCGTCCCGCTGATAATTCGCCTCTACTGTGCGCCGATGGCCGGATCCGTCCTGCTCTCTCGCCCGTTCTCGATGTGCCCGGCCATCTGCCACCGGAACGTCGGGTCCTGTTCGACCTCGACAATCACGTCGTACCATCCCCAGGTGCGTTCCAGCGCCAGCCTCCAGCGTGCCCGTGCACGCGGCCGCAGTGCGCTCTCGATCGCCCGTCCCGTGTATGCATTCCTGATCTGGAGTGTCACTGTCTGCGATCCCCGATTCGTGACGATCAGCCGGATCGCGTTTCCTTCTCTGTCATAGGCCGCACGGACATCAAGGTTCGCCGCACGCGCTCCGGACATGCGCCCCCGAAACGCCCGCAGGAACCCGTTCGGCCCATAAACCGACAGATCGTAGCCGGTGAGATTGTTCCGGGTGATCGGCCACGTATCCGACAAGTGCGCTCCCTCACCCACTGTGTAGGTCCACGGACCCAGGCTGCTGTTCCCCGGCCGCACCTGCAGCACCGCTGCCTTGCCCGCGTTCACGAACTCGATCGAGAATGTCCCATCCGCCCCGTTCGTGCTGCCGAATGCGTTCAGATCGTACGGAAGCGGTCGCGCCGGCCGCGTTCCCGGCTCCTGCGTCGGCATCGTCTGATCCGTCGGCACCGGAGGCGCATAATCCGGATACCGATTCTGGTTCGGCGGCAGATACGCAGCCGTGCTCGGCAGCGCCACCACCTTCGCATTCGGATTCCGGAAGTTGAACGCCGACGTCAGATCGCCCGCGACCGCGCGCCGCCACGGCGTGATATTCGTCTCCATCAGCCCCGGATGCGTCTCCGCCCACCGCGCCTCCATCAGCCGAATGATCGACGTGTGATCGAACACCTCCGAGCTGACGTACCCGCCCTTGCTCCATGGCGAGATCACCAGCATCGGCACGCGCAGGCCCAGCCCATACGGGCCCGCCTCATACATCGCATTGCCGGAAAAAATCTCATTCGTCGTCGCTACCGTCGACAGCCCCTGCGCCCGGGACATCGGCGGCGTCGGCGGCGTCTTGTGATCGAAGAAGCCGTCATTTTCATCCCAGGTCAGCAGCAGCACCGTCCTGCTCCACACCTCGGGATTCGCCGTCAGCGCATCCAGAAACTGCGCGATGTACCACGCCCCCCAGTTCGCTGGCCAGTTCGGATGCTCTGAGTACGCCTCCGGCGCCACGATGTACGACACCTGCGGCAATCGGTTCGCCAGCACATCAGCGCGGAACTGATCCACCAGATGCGGCGCAACCCGCGCATTCGTTCCCGCAATGGTGCTGATGTCAGTCCCCGTCAGCGCGCGTTCATACAACGCAGTGCCCGGCAGGGCATTCCGGTACTGCCGGAACTGCAGCAGCGAATTGTCGCCGTTATTGCCGATGTATGCATTGAACAGGTCAGACCGGTTTCCCACGTCCTGGTACACCCTCCAGGAAATCCCCGCTGCCGTCAGCCGTTCCGGATAAGTCGTCCAGTGATAGTCGCCCCGAGCGTTGTCGACCGCCGGACCGCCCGAGCGGCCGTCGTTCCCCACCCAACCCGTCCACATGTGGTATCGGTTCGGATGCGTTGGGCCAAACACCGAGCAGTGGTAGTCGTCGCAGATCGTGAATGCATCGGCCAGCGCGTAATGAAAGGGGATGTCCTGCCGATTCAAGTACGCCATCGTCGTCGTCCCCTTTTGCACCACCCACTGGTCAAGCCACCCGCCGTCCAGCGCGGCGTGCGTTACGTTCCAGGTGTGGTCCGTGTCTTCGATGAACGAGAGCCCGGCATCGGCGACCTGAGGACGAAACGGTAACACGTACCCTCCCGACCTTGCCGGCTGATACCACACCGGATCGCCATTGGGCAGCCGCACCGCCCGCGGGTCGCCAAATCCGCGCACCCCGCGCAGCGTCCCGAAGTAATGATCGAACGAGCGATTCTCCTGCATCAGCACCACAATGTGCTCCACATCCATCAGGCTGCCGGTGCGATGATGGGCCGGGATTTCCAGCGCGCGCGATGCTCGCCGGAAGCCAGGCGGACAACGCACCGGAAGCCGCAAGTTTCAGAAATGTACGGCGGTCCGGCATCGGGACACCTCGCTGACAACGCATGATTCCTGAAGAACACGGCATCGAAGCAGCAGGCGATAAGGGCAGGATGCTCGCTGTCCGCCCTGATCTCCGGCTGGGCGTGTAAGGTCGGCATCCGGTCGAAGGCCACTCAGGCGTAGCTGACATTCTGCCACTATCGGCAGAGCGCCCGCTCCGCCGCCCTCCTCTTCCGCGGCCCGTCAGTAGTTGACACTCGATGCATAGATGGCCTATGGTTTCGCTCCATGGGCAAGGCAGACCTCATCCCGGGCACCCTGGACATGTTGATCCTGACCACGCTGCGCCGCGGTCCGCTGCACGGTTATGGCATTGCGCAGTCAATCCGCCGCATCTCCGACGATGTCCTCACGGTCGAAGAAGGCTCGCTCTATCCAGCCCTGCAGCGGCTCCTGCTGCAGGGCTGGGTCAGGGCCGAGTGGAAGATCAGCGAAACCAACCGGCGTGCGCGTTTCTACACCCTCACGTCGGCGGGCAGGAAACAACTCGGCATGGAGGTCTCTCAGTTCCGGCAGATGATCGCGGCTATCGGCCGCGTGCTGGACCAGGCGGAGGAGGCGGGATGAGCGCATTCGGAAGATTGCTGAGGAAACTGGCAGCGCTCGCAGGGCGCGAGCAATTCCACGCCGCTCTCGACGAAGAGATGGCTTTCCATCGCGAGCAGATGGAACAGCAGTTCCGCGCGGATGGCATGACGGCCGACGAAGCCCGTTACGCCGCCATGCGCCACTTTGGCAACGCCACACGACTGAAGGAGCGAAGCCAGGAAGTGCTGAGCTTTCGCCTCGAGACGGTAGCGCAGGACCTGCGCTTTGCAGCGCGGCAGATGGCGCGCAATCCTGGCTTTGCCGTCACGGCGGTCCTGATGCTGACCCTGGGCATGGGCGCCAGCACCGCGATCTTCGGCTTTGTCGATGCCGCTCTGATCCGGCCTCTGCCCTACGCGCACCCCACGCGCCTGGTCGCGGTAGACGAGCGCGCGCCCGCATTGCCGCGCACGAATATGTCCCGCTTCGACTATGAAGACTGGCAGCGGATGAACCACACGCTGGCGTCGCTGGACGTCTACACCGGCACCGGCTTCCTGCTCCGGATGGGCTCCGTCGCGGAGCCCGTGCCCGCCGCCCGCGTCAGTGCCGGATTCTTCCACACCCTCGGTGTGCAGCCTCTCCTCGGACGAGATTTTCGTCCCGGCGAGGACCAGCCAGGGCAGTCGAAGATCGTCATGCTCCCCTACGGCACATGGAAGACGCGCTTTGCTGCGCGCACGGATGTCATCGGACAGCGCGTCAGCCTCAGTGGCGACGCATACACCATCGTCGGAGTGTTGCCGCGGAGCTTCGCCTTCGCCCCGCGCGCGTCGGCGCAGTTCTACATCCCGCTGCTCGACCGGAACGGCTGCGAGGTCCGCCGCAGCTGCCACAATCTCGACGGAGTTGCGCGCCTGAAGGACGGAGTCACCGAGCAGGCCGCCCTCGCCGATCTCCAGAACGTTGCCGCGCGCCTCGCCGCCGAGTACCCCAGCTCAAACACGGGCCAGGGCGCGAGCATGGAGCCGCTGACGGAACTCATCATCGGCAAAATCCGCCCCATTCTGCTGACCCTGCTCGCCGGTGCGGGCCTCCTGCTGCTCATCGCCTGCGTCAACGTCGCAAGCCTGCTGCTGGTCCGCGCCGAAAAGCGGCGGCGCGAGATTGCAGTACGCGGCGCGCTCGGGGCCACGCCCGCCCGCTTATTCCGCCAGTTCGTGACCGAGGGGCTGCTGCTGGCCGTGGCGGGCTGCGTTGGCGGCGTGCTCGTCGCCGCCGGGCTGATGACGCTGCTCACTCGTATGGTGCCGAAGAACATGGCCGACACCATGCCGTTCCTCAGCATCGTCGGACTCAATACGCACACCGCGCTCTTCGCCGCCGCGACGGCGCTGCTCGCGGCCATGCTCCTCTCCGCGATTCCCGCGCTGCGCATGCAACTGAAACATCTCCATGAAGGGCTCGCCGAAGGAGCACGCGGAGCCGCAGGACGACTTTGGCAGAAGCTCGGCGCGAATCTCGTCGTCGTCGAACTCGCGGTCGCTGTCGTCCTGCTGGCCGGAGCGGGCCTGCTCGGCAAGAGCCTCTACCGCCTGCTGCACGTCGATCTGGGGTTTGACGCAACGCACCTCGCAACCGCATACATCATGGAGACCGATCCGGCAGCGTCGAAGAAGGATCCGCTGCTCGCCACCTATCACCGGATCGAGCAGCAGGTTGGCGCGCTCCCCGGAGTCACCGCAGTAGGCCTCACCAGCGATCTGCCCATCCAGTGCAACTGCAACACCGACTGGATCCGGATCCCCGGCGCGCCGTACCATGGCGAGCACAACGATGTGCTCGAACGGGACGCAAGCCCCGCCTATCTCGGCCTGCTTGGTGTGCACTTGCTCGCCGGTCGCATGTTCACCGATCAGGACGACGCGCAGCACCCACCCATCACCATCATCAACCAAACGCTGGCGAAGAAATATTTCTCCGGCGAAGATCCGATCGGCAAAATGATCGGCGACATCAAGCTCTCTCCCCAGTCCATGCGCCAGATCGTCGGCGTCATTGCTGATCTTCGCGAAGGCGCCCTTGACGATGAGCCGTGGCCGGCAGAGTATTTCCCCATCTATCGCTCGCCCGACAGCAACATCGCCGTCGTCGCCCGCACCCGCGGCGATGCCGGAGCGCTCCTGCCCGAAATGGTCGCGAAGCTGCGCGCCATCAGCCCGTCGCTGGGTGTTTACGGGCCCATCACCATGCAGGAGCAGGCGAGCGCATCGCCCACCGCCATGCTCCACCGTTTCTCGACGTGGCTCGTCGGCAGCTTTGCCGCCATAGCGCTCGTGCTGTGCGTCGTCGGCCTCTACGGAGTCGTCGCCTATTCGGTCAGCCAGCGCACCCGCGAGATTGGCATCCGTATGGCGCTCGGCGCCCAGCGCGCGGCGGTGCATCGCCTCATTCTCCGCGAAGCAGGCTGGCTCACAACCCTGGGCATTGCCGCCGGGCTCGCCGCCGCAGTCGCCGCAGCGGCGCTGATGAAGGGCCTGCTCTTCGGAGTGGCGGCCTGGGATCTGCCGACACTGGCCGCCGTCGCCGCGGTGCTCGGCTTTTCCGCGCTGCTGGCAAGCTTTCTCCCCGCCCGTCGCGCAGCAAGAGTGAACCCGGTAGAAGCACTGCGCTCCGAATAGAGCAGCGGCAGAGCGGGAGTTGAACCGCGATTCCGTGCGGACCACCATTAGCGCAAGCTCAAGTTCGACAAAAGACCGGCGCCGCCGATTACAATACCCCTCGTCCGTTCCGGCTCGCCCCTCAAAGGCTGAGCCGCCTCGCGAATGGGAACGACGATGGGAGTTGCTGATGCCCGAAGCAGATCAGAGGACCAGACTAAGACTTACTTGCCCGCCCTGCGGAGAGGTCTTCACCGCCGACAACGAAGAAACGCTCATGGGCATGGCTGTCGAGCATGCGCGAAAGTTCCACGACCTCGACTTGCTCGCGCAGCACGGCCGTGAAGGCCTCCGCGCTCTCCTGCGCCGCGAGAACGAGTCGTACTGGACGCGCATCGCCCACCTCATCCCGGAGGGGCAGGTGAAAACCATCCTCGATGAGAAGCTCTGCGATCGCGAGCGCGAAATCGTCAGCTACGTCGTCCACGGCTTCCCCAACCGCGAGATCGCCGACCGGCTCTGCATCAGCGACCGAACCGTCTCCACGCACCTCGTCAACATCTATGACAAGCTGAACGTCCACTCCCGCGCCGAGTTGGCCGCACTGGTCCGCGCGACCGACCGCATCATCGAAGCAGCGCTGCGTGGCGATGACGCCCAGCCGGAGTTCGGGCCATTCGTCTACACGAACAGCCCGAAGTCGCGAAAGGGCACCGCCGCATCGCGCTCGCGCTCCCATTCCGGAGTCGCGACTCAGTGCGCCGGCATGTCCAGCAACTCCATGTCGTATTTTTCCACCAGCTGCCGAAACGCCTCCGGATTCGGCGGACCAGCCGGCGGCCGATCCATCGGCGAGCCGCCCTCCGCGAAGAACATTTCAAACCCCGGCCGCGAGAACAGCAGCAGCAGTCGCGCCGGCGTGTCCCCCAGCACCACATATTTGTGCGGCACGTCCTTCGGCGTGTAGACGAAATCTCCGGCACCGGCCCTGACCGTCTGCGCGCCGCACGTCAGCTCAACCATCCCCTCAAGAATGTAGAACCCTTCCGCCTCGCCGTGGTGCACATGCAATGGCGCGCCGCTCCCCGGCGGCTCCGTTGCCTCCACAATGCTGAACGAGCGCTCCGTCGAACTGGCGCCCGCCACGATGCGGATCCTGCCCTGCGGTCCCCAGCGGAGCGTTTGTCCCTCGCCGGATCGCACCACAACGGCTCCCGCGCCATTTGCTGTCTCAGGATGGGTAATGGCCATCATGACGAATGTCTCCCTCTACAGTTCCTTTTACTTCCAGCGGCCGCCTGCGCCGCTGACCAGAACTATAGAAACCCGCCGTCGCCCCTCCAATCGGGTAAATGACGTATTTTGCGACAGCGCTCCGATCGGCCTCTCCACTAGAGTCCGATTGACCACAAATCCGAACCATGCTACTTTCTTCGAGGAAAGGAGACGTCCATGCACATCAATCAGCGATTGCGTGACTGTGTGACCCGCACGGCTCAGGACGGCTCTTTCTCTGCCTTCCTTCGCCGCGCATAACGGCAACCCTGAACAACGGAAAGGGATGTATGACGACCCAGGATTATCTGTGTCGCCACTTCGCCCGCATGGGTGCGCGCGTCCTTGTGCGTGGACCCCGCAGTCTCCAGCGGACGAAGATTGCAATTGATGTCGGCAGGGACCGCTCCGGCGAGGTCTTCATCATCGGGTGCGAAGACGAGGTTGTCATCGAGGTGCTCGATGTGCAGCCGCGTTCGCGTCACGTGGTGCTGATGGTTCGCGAAGGAGCCGAAAAACACAAGTTCCTGCTTGGGCGCGATGAACGCCACTGGTTTGCCGCAGCCGTGCCGGGTGATGGCGTCCGCGATGTGCGGACGGCCATTGCCAGCCTCCGTCCCGTGGAAGTTGCAGGGCAGAAGGCGATCCGGCAGGGTGAGTGGTTCTTTGTTCCGGAACCCGGCGTGAACGACAGCAACGCCGTGATTCTGCGCAACGAGCCGCTCAGTCGTGGAGCCCGCAGCAAGCCTCACATCTGTGCGCAGATGATGAGAAAAGGTGGCGAATCCGTGATGGTGTGCAGCCGTTACCCGACCGGTGTTGGCGCCGGCGAGTACCAGAAGCTCATCTCAACTAACCCTGACGCGCGGCAGTTCGGGTGGCGACGCATGGTACGCGACGCCGAGGTCTACGCGCGCGGCGAGGTCCGGCACCGGGACCACAAGACCATTACTCTCGGGTGCTGGCATCGCGTGTTCATGAACCGGGAACGATTTGCGAAGCATGCTCCGCAAATCGCTTTTCTGGACTAACCGAGGTGCCCGAGCCTCCACGAAGAGGCCTCGGGTGCTTCAAAACCGCAGCAGATAAGAAACCTTCACGTACAGATTCTTCCCGTCGTTCATCATCCCCGCATCGGTCGTCGGCAAAATCGGCGCGCTCGCATCGCACGTCCCGTCCGCCTCGCGCGTGCACAGCGCTCGATCCAGATTCGCAAAGTTCCCGATATAGCCCACGTAAAGCGCTGTCCCCGGATGCGGCATGTACGTCAGCAGCGCATCGGCAAAGACCGTCTTCAGATCCCGCGCGTCCGTCAGCGGAGCATTCGGAAGCGTCGAGATGTACTGCCCAATCAGGTTGAACGACGTTGCTTTGTTGAACTGATAATTCCAGCGCGAGATCAGCTCGTGATTGTCATAGACTGGCGCGCCCGTGTTGATGTCCGTGAAGTGCGTATAGACGTAGCTGTTCTGCAAGTCCACATCGCCGAACAGCTTCACCTCGACATTCAGATTCGGCGACAGCACATTCGCCGGGCTCGGCCCCTGATTCGGTGCAGGCGAATAGTTGATCACCGTCCCGCGATACACCCCGCCGCCCACCGCCAGATACGGCACCGGCGACGTATAAAAATTCACCTTCTCTAAATGGCTGTGGTAGTCCACATCGTGCGTCAGCGCGCCGTAATCGATCGGCCGCAGCCGGTCCTCGCCCACCGAAAAGCCGACCGACAACGAAGTCCGCCCCTTGAAGTCGAAGCTGTACTTCGGATGCACATAGAAATCCAGCGGCAAGCCGTTGTGATCCCAGATGCGCTCCGCGTACACGCTCGGCCCGTGCGTCAGCAGCGGCCCGCTCTCTGGCCGGAACGTATAGCTGAACCCCGTGCTCGGCTGGCGCACATCCGGACGCCGAAAGAATCCCGTATCCGTCACGAATCCGGCCGACGTGTCGTCGTACTCCGCCCACCAGCTGGTGTGCAGGTCAGAGTAGCTCACGCCGTTGTAGTACGCCTGCCCGCTGCAACTCAGGTGGTAATTCTCGCAGTAGCGCTCGCCCGGCGTATCGTTGCTCAGGTTCAGCGTCTGCGAGGTCAGCGCCTGCCCGCTCAGCGTCCACCGCTCCTTCAGCCGCGTGCGATAATCCACGCCGCCGGCGCGATTGAACGAGTTCCGATATTCGCGGTCCGCAAAGATCAGTCCCGCATCGGAGCGCTTGCCCAGATCCCGATCCACGCGTGCCATATAAAAGTGCGCTCGCGTATTCGCCGCCGGATTGCTCGCCCGCAGCCCCTGCCCCGGCCCGCGGTCATCCACTCCCAGCAGCCCCATCGCCCACGGACCAAGCTTCCCCGTCAGCCGCGCTCCAAACTGCGGCGCCTGAATATTGTTCGTGTAATACAAACTGATCGGCGTCTGAAAATAGCTGCTGTTCTCAATGAAGAACGGCCGCACTTCTGCGTAATATGGAGGAAATCTCTGGTTCGGCTCCGCCGGGTTATCCACGCCCACCTGGCTGAAATCCGGATTCACCGTCGCATCCAGTACCAGGCTGTTATGCACAATCGCCTTCGCATCCAGCCCCGTGAACCCCTGCAGGTGCTTGTCCTGCATGTAGGGATCGGTCTTATCTACCGCATTTAGCTGCCGAAAATTCCGCGCCAGCGAATAAGGCTGCAGCTGCACGTTGCGCCCGTGCTCAATGTCGCGGAACCCCTCCACTTCCATGTCCTGCGTCAGCCGCCCTGCAATGTCGTGGCTGATCCGCGGCCAGTAGTCCGACTCGTTCGTGTGCGGAACGCTTCGTCCCAGAATGATGCCCCAGGTCCGCGCCTCGCCCGGGTCCGCCTGCGCAAAATACAGGCTCGCGAACGGGATCCGAAACAGCACTACGTAACCGTGCTTCGTCCGCCGCCCCCACGTGTCCCACACCGTGTCAAACGAGTAGTCGTGGCCCTCGCGCTCGCTGTACAGCGCATCTGCCTGGATGCCCAGCGGATTGCTCTGGAACTCAAACGCCCGCCGCTGGTCGTGAAAGGTATCCAGCATCAGCTCGACACTGTCGTCGTCGCCCAGCGAGTCGCGCGCCAGCATGTGCGCTCGAATCATCGACGGCTGATCGTCCCCGCACACAAACGCGGCAAAGAAATACTCGTGCGTGTAGCCCAAATAGGCGACCGTCGGCTCCCGCGGCACGTTGCCGTCCGTCGGGCTTCGCTCGATGAAATTGCTCACGCGCAGCATCTGCCGCGCCGTTTTCGAGCCCAGCCGCGCGCTGAGAAAATCCTCCAGCTTCGGCGCGGCATCCAGCCGCGGAATTTCCAGCGGTTGCCCATGCCGCAGAACCATGCCGCCGCCTGGCTCCGATGCGCGACCCACAGGCGCCTCCGCCTCCGACACACCCGTGCCCGATACCGTCGGCACCGGCGCCGGAGGCAGATTCCGCTCCGTCTCCGCCGTCCCCGCACACGCGTGCGCGGCCGTTACGCCAAACAGGCACAAAAGCAGGATCAGCAGACCTTGCTGAGGCTTAAACATCATGAAAGAGCAAATTCCCCGGGTACGAGAGTGGCAGAAGACAAGGTCGCCATCGTCCGCAACCCCAGAATGTCCCTCCTTTTACGATACCGCACCGATTCGCCCGGAGCTGTGCCGCCGGTCACCACAACAGTTGCGCCGCCCGACATTCTGACCGGACCGCGTGCAGGCGATTCGATGAAATCCATCACAGAAGTTCCTGTGGCGCCGCCACAGGAACTGTGGCATACTTCTGTGCGCATCGCACAGGAGGAAGAACTTGGCCGATTCGCGCCTCGATTTGCTCCAGGGAACGCTGGACCTCATGGTCCTGCAGACGCTCGCCGCCATGGGCGCGCAGCACGGCTACGGCATCGCCCGCCGTATCGAGCAGGTGAGCGGCAACCAGGTCCTCCTCAACCAGGGCACCATCTACGCCTCTCTCGTCCGGCTCCAGCAGCGCGGTTGGATCGACGGCGAGTGGGGTGCCTCGGAAAACAACCGTAAGGCAAAGTTGTATTCCATTACCCGTCGCGGCCGGAAACAGCTCGCCGAGGATGCCGCCCATTGGCAGCGGCTAGCCGACGTCATGAGCCGCGTCCTCGGCATGACTCCGGAAAGGAGCGAGCAATGAGCGGAGCCTGGCGGCGCGCACGCAACCGCATCCTCGCCTTCTTCCGCAAGGACGCGCTCGATCGGGATCTGGATGCCGAGATCGCCGAGCACCTCGAACTCGCCATCGCAGAAAACGTCCGCAGCGGCATGACGCCGGAGGAGGCGCGCCGCAGAGCCCTCGTGCAGTTTGGCGGCGTGCAGCGCGCCCGCGAAGAGCAGCGAGCCGCGCGCGGGCTGCCGTTCCTCGACGTCCTCGGACAGGACACCCGCTTCGCGCTCCGTACCATGCGCCGCGACCCAGGCTTCACCATCGTCGCAGTCCTCATCCTGGCGCTCGGAATCGGCGCGAACGTGGCCGTCTTCACCGTCGTCAACACGATGCTGCTCCGCCCTCTGCCCTTTCCCGAATCCGACCGGCTGGTCTGGGTGCAGGGACCGCCGCAGAACTGCGGTATGTCCTGCATCACCTATTCCGTCGACGCATTCGAGGCGTACCAGCAGCGCACGCAGACGATGCAGAGCGTAACGGCCTACTTCCCCTTCGGCGGCCCGTCGGACTACAAGCTCACCGGCCATGGAGAAGCGGTGCCTGTCTCCGGCATTCCAGTCGAGGGCAACTTCTTTCAGGTGCTCGGAGTTCAGCCGATGCTCGGCCGTCTCTTCAGCCCGGATGAGACGCGCCTCCACGGAAGCCCCGCGGTCCTGCTGAGCTACTACTTCTGGCAGCGACAATTCCACGGCGACCGCAGCATCGTAGGCCAGACGATCACGCTCAACGAGGCTCCCGTCACCGTCGCGGGCGTCTTGCCCCCCACCTTCGATTTCAGCAGCGTTTTTGCCCCCGGCACGCGCACCGACCTCTTTGTGCCCGCGATCGATGACGACATGCGCGACTGGGGCAATGTCTTTCTCATCGTTGGTCGCATGAAACCAGGCGTAACCCTCGCGCAGGCGCGCGACGAAGCTCATCGCCTCTTCCCCGACTTCTACTTCAACAGCAGGCATCCCGACTGGGGCAAGGGATATCAGGCCTACCTCCAGCCTCTCGGCGAGCACGTCAGCGGCGGTCTTCGCCGCTCGCTCGAACTGCTGTGGTGCGCCGTCGGGCTCATCCAGCTCATCGTGTGCGTGAATCTCTCCAACCTGCTGCTCGCCCGAGCAGCCGCGCGCAGCAAGGAGTTCGCCATGCGCACCGCGCTCGGCGCCGGCCGAGCCAGAATCGTGCGGCAACTCCTCACCGAAAGCCTCATCCTCTCCTCGGCTGGCGCGCTCCTCGGACTCGGCATCGCCGTCGCCATCACCTTCTGGCTCGCGCATGAGCGCTCCATCGCTCTCCCCTTGCTCTCACACATCGGACTCGATGGCACCGCCCTCGGCTGGACGGTGCTCATCGCCATCGCCACCGCGGCTTTGTTCGGCATGGCTCCGGCACTGCGCCTCTCCGGCAGGAACATGCAGGAGACGCTGAAGAACAGCGGCCCCGCTACCTCTTCCGGACGCCACCACGAGGCGATGCGCTCAACGCTGGTCGTCGCCGAAGTGGCTCTGGCCTGCGTGCTGCTGGTGACCGCCGGCCTGCTCATGCGTAGTTTCCTCAAGGTGCTCGAGATTGATCTCGGCTTCCGTCCCGACCGCGCCGCCGTCATTAAAGTCGATTACAAGGACTGGGATCCCGTGCAGAAGAGGCGTTCAGCCGCCAAACGCGCCGCTATTTTCGAGCCTCTCCTGCGCAAGGTGAAGACCATTCCCGGCATTCAGGACGCGGGCATCACCGACATGCTCCCCCTCGACCGCAACCGAACCTGGAATCTCGCGCCGAAGGGTGTCGATTGCCGCAAGCAGGAGTGCCCTGACGCGCTGGTCCAGATCGTCACTCCCGGCTATCTCGCCGCGATCGGAATCCGCCTGCGCGAAGGACGCGATTTCACCTGGTCCGACGGACCGAAAAGCGCGGACGTGGTCATCCTCAACGCGGCCGCCGCCCAGCGCCTCTGGCCCGGCGAGGACCCCATTGGGCGCATCGTGAACATCGGCTCCGGCGAGCCACGCGTCATCGGCGTCGTCGATGACATCCGCGTTACCGGCGTAGAAGGCGGCTCCGACGGACCGCAGGCGTATCTGCCTCTCACCCAGGCATCACCAACAGATGCCCAACTTGTCGTGCGCACCGAATTGCCGCCGCAGGTTCTCGCGGCCAGCGTCCTCCAGGTGCTGCGCAGCATCAATCCCGCACAACCCGCCACCGAGTTTCGTCCCTTGCGCCAGCTTGTGGATCACGCTGTTTCGCCCCGCCGCTTCTTCATGCTCTTGGTGAGCGTCTTTGCTGGCCTCGGGCTGCTGCTCGTCTCCCTCGGTATCTACGGCGTCATCGCCTACTCCGTTACCCAGCAGACGCAGGCGATCGGAATCCGCATGGCCCTCGGCGCCAGCCGCGCACGCGTCCAGGCGCGCGTCCTCGTCAAAACCTTTTCCCTGGCATTGTGCGGCATGGGCGCAGGACTCGCCATCTCCGTCGTGGCGGCTCATGCGATCGCTTCACTGCTCTATGGAACTGAGCCGACCGACCCGCTTACCTATGCAGGCATGATCGCGCTGCTGTTGTCAGTCGCCGGAGCCGCGGGATACCTGCCCGCCCGACGCGCCTCGCGTATCGACCCCTTGGTCGCTCTGCGCAGCAACTGAGCCTCTCTCCCGCGCATGAAACCGCCTGTCGCACGCCGAGCATCGGTAGGCGCGCATGCCCACCAGCCGGAACGGCAAGTCCTCCAGCCGTCGCCGCGAGCGGCGGATCCAGCGTTCGCTCTTGCATTCCGGACAATGAACCGCATCCCTCGCCATAGCGTCGATAGCAAACAAATCGGAAATCCGTTGCGGACACGGGCCTCTGCGCCAGAAACGGAATTCCCCTTCCTTTAACCGATGATCCGGTGGACAAAGCATACGCTTCGGACAAGCTGATTCCGGCGACTTTTCAGTACTCCATAAATCTCCGCACAACGGTACTGCTCACGCCCAGCAAAAGTAACAGCAGACGTTACATTTACTCATCTATCCGTAACCCAACCGCCGCCAATCTCCTCGTGCCGCCGCAGCCCGAGAACAAAGCGGAGCTGCCAGCCTCCCCATCCCTCAACCCCAAAGCAGCGACAGCTGCCTACCGTATTCCGCCTGATCCCGTGATAGTCATGTCATGCCACTTTGCACCAGAATTGGGGCTAATTTTGACAAGATCGTAAGAGATGCGTCATTTTGGCGATATTTACTCCTCACTGATACCCAAACGTGTCCGCTTTGTGCCATAAATCCTAAGCAGTCCCGGCCAGCCCCAGCCGCTCCGCGGTCGCTCTCATGGCCCGCTCTCCACACTGGGAGCAATCATCGGCTCAACTCCCCTTGTGACCCGCCGGACCCAAAGGAGGTTCGCTGTGCCCTCGTCGCTCAATTGCCAGGACGGCCCCGATCGCGTCCTGGCCGACGCCGTAGATCTGGGCGCGTCGCTGGATGCCACCGCCGCGCAGGAGGACGCCACCAGCATGACCCGCGTTCTCTCCGCCGGAAGACAACAGTATTTCAGCCTCTCCGTTCGCCGCCTCACCCTGGACTTCACCCCCGGCGAATCCGCGATTGCCCTGTGGATGATGGACATCATTCAGGCACGCCTGACCGCGCTCGACCGGCTGCTGCATCAGGCGGTTTTGCCTGCGTCGGCAGCCCGCAGGCCTCGCCGTCCCAGAACCGCGCGCGGCGGTATGCGCCTCATCAAGCGCTGAATCGCTGGTCCGGACTCTGCTCATCCGGGGGGCCTCCTCAGAAGAAAACGTGAGCAATTTTTCCTCCCCCGGCGCTAATTCGAGGGTCTTGCACAGCGCCATATCGCGCCGGACCGCATCCCACTGACAACAGGGCCAAAGTAAGTGCAGTTCGCCAACCCACGTCTCCCAGGGGGTGACCGATGCACGTTCTTTTCATGAGGGTTCAGATTTCGCCCTCGCAGGCGAAAAAGCTGATTCCCCCAATCCGCCCTCCAGGCAAACGCCCAGCCCCCGACTCCTTCGGCTCGGGCGACGAGTTCAGCCTGGACCACTGGATCGACATTCGTCGCGCGGTGCAGCAGGAATCCGCGCCTGATTCTGACGACCTCGATTGCGCCGACTGGACTTAAGCGAAAAAGACATGGCTATGCCCGACAATTTCGAAGATCGAGTCGTCCTTCGCATTCCTGCCATCCTGCGCGGCATGGGCATGGCCGCCAATTGCGTTCTCGAAATCTGGCAGGAAGAATCCTCCTCCGGCCGGCAATACACCCGCTGCAATATCGCCAGCGAACCGCCCGATCTCCCGGACGGCGCCTATCAGGTCGACTTCACGCCGCACTCTCTGCAAACGAATAAGTATCAGGGCAAGTGGGAACTCGTGTTCCTGCTGCCCGATTCCAGGGATATTGCGGGCCGTGCCGCCTAGCGAACGCCCTCCGCCGCAGAACACAGCCGCAGTCCCCTGCGCTACCCTACCTGCATGATCCGCCAGATCGTCCCCGTCTTCTTCACCACCGACATCCCCCGCACCATTGCCTGGTATCAGGACAAGCTCGGCTTCACCTGCGTCGGCACCTGGCAGGATCCCCCCGTCTACGCCATCCTCGTGCGCGACCACCACGCCATCCACTTCCGCTGCGCCGCGCCTCCCACGCCCAACCCCGAAAAAGACGAAGAGGAACTCCTCGACGCGTATCTCTACGTCGACGACGCCGACGCCCTCTACGCCGAATACGCCGCCAAAGCTGTCCCCTTCGCCCGTGACCTCGGCAACATGCCCTGGAACTCCCGCGAGTTCGTCATCCGCGACTGCGACAATCGCCTCCTCGCCTTCGGTTCCAGCGTGTAGTCCCCGAACA
>DASSKX010000047.1:0-2487 GCA_035689925.1 Acidobacteriaceae bacterium | reverse complement strand
AACTTCTTCGCGCGCCACAAAATCACCGCCCCCAGCACCCAGATCACCACCAGCGACGCAAAGTTATTCCCCCACTGAATGCTGAGCCCCGCCACGGAATCAGAAGCCAGAATCAGCATCGCGCAGATGCCGAAGTTCGACGGATTCCAGAGATGCCGTCCCTTCCACCGCAGCGTGTATTTCGACGCGATCGACAGCGCACCGCACAGCGCGAACGGCCACCACGCCGGCGAGCGCAGCAGAATGCCCACGCTGTTGCCGCTGATATACGCGCTGGCCAGGTTCGGCCACTTGCCGAGAAACACTCGCCCCAGCACCATCTCCGTTACCACGCACGCAGCAATCGCCAGCAGCGTCTTTTGGTAGCTTTCGAGAATCCCAAACGAAAAATTCCCGACCAGCAGGATCAGCGTGATGAACGCCGGCGGCATCAGGCGGCTGTCAAGGATGCGCTCCCACAAAGCCGGTTGCGGTGCTGCGGGCCTCGACGGAGTGGCCATGGTGGAGGGCGTCATGCGGGCTCCTTCACGTGCACGATCTGGTTGGGCTGGAGATTCTCGAGCGTCTGTATCTTGCCCGACGGCCAGTGGATCACAGCCTTGTCGATGCGCGCATTCTTCCCCAGCCCGAAGTGCAGCCGGCGATCGTTTTCTGAGGCGAATCCGTTGCCGCCCGTGACCGCCTGCACCTGCTGCTGCCCGTTCCAGTACAGCATCACCTGCGCGCCGATCGCGCTGCGGTTGCTCACCGTCGCTTCCAGGTCAAAGGTGATCCAGCCATTCTGCGGAGAGACGGTGTTCTTATAGATCAGCAGCGGGCCGCCCTGATTCGCCACCACCGCGTCGAGCGCGCCGGTATTCCACAAGTCCGCGAGCGCGATGGACCGGCCGTCATAACGATCCGTGATCCCCACCGCCTGCGCCACGTCAATGAATTTCCCCGCTCCGTCGTTCATCCAGACCTTCTTCTGCTGGTAACCGGAGAGGCTGCGCCCGTCGAAGGCCGGCCAGTGCGAAGCATCGCTGATGATCGAACTGTTGCCCCCGGCCACCTTCGAGAAGTCGTACCAGTAGCTCCGCGACTTCGAAGCCGAAATGTATCCGTTCTCGAGATAGAGATCGAGATTGCCATCGTTATTCAGGTCGCCGAACTGTGCGCCGAAGCTCCATCCGCCCAGTTCCACACCGAGGTCGCGAGCCAGGTTTTCGTAGTGCAGGGCTTTGCCGTCCTGCGGCACCCACAGATTATTGCCCTGGATGAGCACGCCCTCCTCGGAGATATTCGAGACATAAATCGAGAACTTGCCCTGGTTAAAGATGTCGCCGAACGCAGCGTTCATGCCGCTCTTTGGCGCAAAGCCGACGCCGGTTTGCTCGCCCGCTTCGTGGAAGTGGCCATGGTCGTTCAGGTATAACTCCGAAACACCATAGTCGTTCGCGACGAACAGATCGGGGTAGCCGGTGCCGCGCAGATCGGCGGCCGCACAGGCCAGTGCCCAGCGGCGGCTCCTGATGCCGACCTTGTCGCTCACTTCCTCAAAGCGCCCATTCCCCAAATTATGGAAAAGGTATTTGCGCCCGCCATTATCGGCGTACTCAAAGCTGTTGGGCATCATGCGCGTGTTCGCCAGATGCCACAGGTTCACGTTTTCCGGGTAGTAGCCGCCGACAAAGAGGTCGAGCTTGCCGTCGCCGTCGTAGTCGAGCCAGGTCGCGGTGTTCGCGTTGATCCACGCGGGCAAACCCGCCTCGGCGCTCACATTTGTGAATCCCTTGCCGTGGTCGTTATGGAACAGTTCCGGCCTGCCCCACT
This sequence comes from Acidobacteriaceae bacterium, assembly GCA_035689925.1. Classification (GTDB taxonomy): domain Bacteria; phylum Acidobacteriota; class Terriglobia; order Terriglobales; family Acidobacteriaceae; genus Palsa-343. The sequence continues at coordinate 675 of DASSKX010000047.1, read as the reverse complement.
TGATGAGGAATAAATCCTCGTAGCCGTCATTGTCGTAGTCGCCCCAGATCGCGCCCATCGACACACCGCTGCCGGACTGGTTCACGTCGGCGATGCCCATCTGTTCGCCGACATCGCTGAACGTGCCGTCGTGGTTATTGCGGTACAGATGGTTCTGGCTGCCGCTTCGGCTGTTCGTCACATAAATGTCGGGCCAGCCGTCGCGATCGAAGTCGACGACCGAAACCGAAGCGCCCATCGAAGCAACCTCCGGCATAATGCCGTCCAGCTTCGCGTCGAGCACCGGCTTTTCGTGGACGAAGTGGATGCCGGCCTGTTGCGAAACCTCGGTGAAGCAGAAGCCATAGCGCGCCAGCGCCGCGTCGCAGCCCATGCCGGCCTGATGCGCAGCGGCCTTCCGCGCCTGGTACCGTCGCACGAGCGCGGGCGTGGCGAGCATGCCCGCAAAAATAATCCATAAAACGACACGCCCTGGCCAGCCGTGCTTCATCGGGTACCCTTCTCCGTTCCGGTCTGCGGCGCCGGATTCAATGCTTCGCGGAAGACTTCCGGAGTCACGTAGCGCGTTTGCCACGTCTCGAAGTCTTCCGGGTGATGCCGATACACCCACTCGTCCTCAAGGCGGCCCGGCGGATCGTCATACCAGTCCTTCGCGTGATACGGCAGTGGCTGCAC
>DASSKX010000046.1:0-5991 GCA_035689925.1 Acidobacteriaceae bacterium | reverse complement strand
GTTCACCAGCGCTGACAGCACGTCCTCCGCTGCCAGGGCCGTCACGCCCGGCACCGGAGCCGCTGTCGCCAGATCATCGAGCTTTTCCTTTAATTCGACCACCAGCCGCTCCGCCAGCTTCTTGCCCACACCCGGGATGCGCGTCAGTGTCGCGTGATCCTGCCCGCGAATCGCCGCGACCGTCCGCTCCGGATTGAGCCCGCTCAGAATCGTGACGGCCAGCTTCGGCCCCACGCCTGAAACAGTAATCAGCCGCTCGAACAGCCGCTTCTCATCGCGCTCCTTGAAGCCGAACAGCGCCAGCGTGTCTTCCCGCACCTGCGTGTAGATGTAGAGCGACACCTCGCCGCCCTCGGCCGGCAGCGCTGTAAATGTCGGCACGCTGATCGTCACGTCATACCCAACGCCGCCGGCCTCAACAATCGCCTGTCCCGGCTGCTTCGCGAACAACCGCCCCCGCAAATGCGCAATCACGATGACCTGTTCCCTATTCCGTTTTCCCTGTTGTCGGTTGCCTGTTCGCTGTTCCCTGCCTGGTCCACTCGTCCACCCAGTCGTTCACGGTCTTATACCAGAGCTGCGAGTTTTGCGGCTTGAGCACCCAGTGCCCCTCGTCCGGAAAGTACAGCATCTTCGACGGCACCTTCATCCGTTGCAGCGTATCGAACAGCTGATATCCCTCCGACACGTCGAGCCGGTAATCGAGCTGACTGTGCACTACAAGCGTGGGCGTTTTGAAGCTCGTCTCAGAAAGCATCGGCGACCACCGCCGGTACAGCTCCCGATTCGTCCACGGAGTCCCCTTGAACTCCCATTCATTGAACCAAAGCTCCTCCGTCGTCCCGTACGCCGACTCGGGATTGAACATCCCGTCGTGGCTCACAATGCACCGGAACCGCTGCGTGTGCCCGAGGATCCAGTTCGCCATGTACCCGCCGTAGCTCGCGCCCAGCGCGCACTCCCGCGTCTTGTCGATGAACGGATACTTCAGCTCCGCCGCATCGAGGCCGCGCATCAGGTCGATGTACGGCCGCCCACCCCAGTCGCCGTTCACGCGATCGACAAACGCCTGCCCGTACCCGGTTGAGCCACCCGGATTGATCATGACCACCACGTAGCCGTTCGCCGCAAACAACTCCGCATTCCAGCGATACGACCACGAATCGCCCCAGGCGCCCTGCGGCCCGCCATGAATCAGAAACTTCACCGGATACTTCTTATGCGCATCGAACCCCGGCGGACGAATGACGAATCCCTCCACCTTCACCCCGCCAATCGAGGGGAACCAGAACGAATCCATCTTCGGCAAATCAAGCTGGCTGAGAAGAAAGTCGTTCAGGTGGCTGATCTGTGCCGGCTCCGCGCTCCCGTCCGCAGCGCTATTCGCATCCACGTTGAACACTTCGCTCGGCTGCGCTACCGTCATGCGGCTGACGATGAGCCGTGTTCCGTCCGAAACCGGGTGGAGATCTCCATATTCCCCGTGTTTCGCAATGCGCTTCGGCGTGCCACCCGAAACCGCAACTTTGTAGACCGGTTCCTCCCCCGCCTCACCAGCCGCGAAGTAAATCGCCGTCGAATCCGGCGACCACGCCTCCTCATCCACCCAACGATCGAAATTCGGCAGCCCCTCCCGAATCTGCTTTGTCTCGCGATCATAGAGAACCAGCCGGAACCGATCGCTCTCATACCCCGCCCGCTTCTGCATCCGCCACGCGATCCACTTCCCATCCGGCGAATACCGCGGCGTAAAATCCCCACCCGGGCTCGTCGAAATCTTCACCGGCTTCGCGTTCGGATCATCCAGCCGCAGCGTAAAGATGTCCACGTTCGTGCTGATCGCCGGATCATCGACCTTCTTCTCCTCGAAGGCGATCTCCTTCCCGTCCGGCGAGAAATCCCATCCATCCGGCTCCCCCAGCGAAAACGGCGGTACATCGTGCGTGTCACCCGGATTCAAATCCCGGAAAGTCCCGTCCTCCGCCGACGCCAGAAACAGATGCGTGCGCTTGTCATCCGTGAACGCGTTCCAGTGGCGGTACAGCAGATGGGTGAAGATCTTCGCCTTCACCTTGGACTGCTTTTCCTCCGAATCCCGGCGCCGGTCGCATGCATCTTCGTCCTCGCCTGATACCGCTGCGCCGTCACGTGCCGCGCTGCACTCCGGATATACCTCCGACTGAAACAGGATGTGCTGCCCATCCGGCGCCCAGGTCGCCCCATCCGCTTCCGTGCTGATGTGCGTCAGCTCATGCGGCTCTCCGATATTCCCATCGCTTGCGTTGAAATCCGCCAGCCAGATTTGCTGCGTTCCGCGGCGCGCACTCAGAAACAGGATCTGCTTCCCATCCGGCGAAAACCGTCCCCGGCTCTCGCCCGCCTGCGAACTCGTCAGCGGCCGCTCCTGCCCGGAAGTTTCGCCGCCACCATTCACCGGCACGATCCAGACATGCGGCGTGCGCGTGTTCTTCTCCAGATCGACATCCATCACCGAGAAGAGAACCCACTTCCCGTCGCGGGATACATCGATATCTCCGAGGCGCCGCATCCGCATCATGTCTTCAAAGGTCATTGGACGGCGCGTGCTCTGCTCGTTAGCGCCCGCTGCATTCTGCGCCGGCGCCGCGGCTGCTGCGAACGCCAGCACGGCCGTTGCCCACACAAATCCCCGCATCGCTGAACCCACCCTTGCGTCTGCTCGATTGGTAGCACTATGCTATCGCGCAGCCGTTTGCCCACCGTCTGCAACTATCGCGGGATGCCGCCCGGACTCGTCTTTGCCGTCGCGCTTCTCGGCCGCTTTCTCCGCGTCGAACGGAAGTTCGATCACCACCGCCGCCCCGGCCGGGTGCAGATTCACCGCGGAAATCGCTCCCCCATGCTCGCGCACAATGGCATAGCAGACGCTCAGTCCCAGCCCTTGCCCGGAGCCCTTCAGGCTGTCGTCGCCCTGCGGCCACGCGTCGCCGCCCTCTCTCGGGCTCAGCGGCTTGAAAAACGGATCGAAGGCCCGAGCGGGCGACGTAAATCCTGGCCCATTGTGAGAAACCACGACGTGAACCGCACGTGGCAGGTGCTCGAGGTCGATGCTGATGCGCCGCCCCTCTTCCGCGGGCACTCGTACGAGCGTCTCCGCCGCACTCCGCACCACCTGGACAAACACCTGGCGCATCTGCTCTGCATCGGCGCGAATTGCTGGCGCCTCCGGCGGCACCTTCATCCGTAACTCGATGTGCGCGGACTGCAGTTCCGGCCGAACCAGCCGGGCCGTCTCACTCAGCAAATCGCCCATTGAAACCGGCAACCGCTCCGCAACCGACGCGCTTCGGAACCGCAGCAGACTATCGATGATCTGCTTCATCCGCCGTGCTTCCGACAAGATCACCTCAGCATGACGTCGCGCGGCCGTCTCTTCACCGTCGACCAGCAATTCCGCAAAACCAGTCACCGCCTGCAGCGGATTGTTCAGCTCGTGGGCAACGCCGCCGGCCAGTTGTCCCAGCCCGGCCAGCCGCTCCGCCTGTGTCACGCGCCGCGCCATCTCCGCGTGCTGGCGTGCCGCCCCAATCCTCGCCACCAGCAGTTCCAGCGGCAGCACGTCTTCGATGCTCAGCGGCGTCTCGGCCTCGCGCAGCCCCGATGTCATCAGCACGCCCTGCAGTTTTCCATCCGGCGTCCGAATCCCCATCACGTACGCCCTCTGGAACTTCATCTGTTCCAGATCGTCGCCGGGCTCCATAAGCGCAGCAAGCTCCATCAGCCGCATGCTGCCGGCCACAGGCGTGCACTGTTCGCTTTGCGCCACCCGCTCCACCATCGTCGCGGTGGTTCGCCGCCCCAGAGCCTCCAGCGCCACTTCGAGCGACCTCCCGATCCCCGCCCTGCCCGCCAGCATGAACTTGCCTTCCGCCGACTGCATGAAGATCAGCGCCTGCGAAAACCGGCTCACTTCCGCGATCGCCTCGCAGACATCGTCGTACGCGGTCGTCTCCTCATCGAAACTGTTGTCCGTCACGTAGAGCGCCGTGTATCTCTCCATCTCCTGGCGGGTACGCCTGTCTCGCTGCCTCGCGGAAAGATTGGCGGCGATCTCCTCCTCCAGAACCAGCACAATCATGCCGACCGCGGCGATCACCTTCGCGAGATTCACGGCCCGTCCAAAACCGACGGGCATGACGTCGCCGTGCAGCAGCGGCTGCACCAGCGGAGGCAGCGCCCAGAGCATCAACCCGCCCACGGTGAACAGAAGGCCGCCGCTCAGCCGCCGAAAAGCCGACAGGAACAGCAGCGCCGTCATCACCAGTACGCCGCTCTGCGTCAGCCCAATCACTTGCACGTAATGCGCTCGGACCGTCTGCCAACCTGCTGCCGCACCCACCAGAGCCACAATGCTCAGGCTCACCCAGGTCGGCAGCAGAACTTCGTCCAAAGCCCATCGCGTCGTTACGGCGATCCCCGCCGCCACGCAGGCCAGCAACACCACCCGTCCCACCGCTCCCGGCGATGGGTTCACCCCGACCAGAGAGCAATACACGATGAGCGGCAGCCCAAACGCCACCACAAACGGAATACGCGGCTTTCGCAGAATGTATTGCGGCGCAAGCGAGGCCAGGAACATCAACGGGGCCAGCAACATCGACGAGAAGGAAATCGCCCGATGCCACCCCGGATTGGTCCACCCCGGCGATTGCAGCACAAGGCGTTCGATCGCCAGCAGCCATCCCACCAGCCACAGTAACTGCCGTCTGCGTGCTCCCGGGGCCACCCCCGGAGGCGCGCCGTGAGCGGCGAGCGACGTGCCCTGCAGCCACAATCCAACAAAAATCGCTACCGCCGCGGCCAGCAGCAGCAGCGCTGGCGTCTGATACAGGTCCACGGTCATCTCTGAGCCCGGCGAGGGAGGAACGTACCTGGCAAGTGTACGCGGTCCCGCCGCACTCGCCCACAACAACCTGGAACCCTCTTTGCGGGCTAGCCATCCCCGTCCCGTTTGCGTCTATCCTTGAGAGCACAGGAGCCGCACCGTGTCTTCCGCCCATTCCCGTTTCGCCCCCCGCCTCGCTCTCGCCGCCGCCGCGCTGCTGCTCTCCTGCTCTCCTTCGCTGTTCGGCCAGGCCTCGGCCTCTTCCATGCCCCTCGATTCCGGCTTCGGCCCGCTGCAGCAGGTCCAGCCCTCGGTCCCCGTCGAGCAGATCATCAAGGAGTTCACCGCGAAGGAATCCCTGTTCAACGCTGCCCTGAACAACTACACCTGGACCCGCGCGGTAAAAGTCCAGACGCTGGACGAAGACGGGCACCCGAACGGCCAGTACTACCAGGTGGTCGACATCTACTACTCGCCCACAGGTCAGCGCAAAGAGCGCGTCACAGAGGCCCCGGAAAGCACCCTGAAAGACATCATGATGTCTGAAAAGGATTACTCCGATATCGAAGAGCGCCTCCCCTTCGTCCTCACCACCGAGGACGCCCCCCAGTACGACTTCACCTATCTCGGGCAGGAAAAAGTCGACGACATCGACACCTGGGTCTTCGACGTGAAACCCAAAGCAATCCAGAAGAACAAGCGCTATTTCCAGGGCCGCATCTGGGTCGACCAGAAGGAGCACCAGATCGTCGTCACCAACGGCAAGAATGTCCCCGATGACCTCCGCCCCGGCCACGAAGACCTCACGCTGCCCTTCATCACCTACCGCCAGATGGTCGACGGCAAGTATTGGTTCCCGGTCTACACCGTAGGCGAAGCCGTCCTCCACTTCCAGGGCGGCCACGGCTACCTCAGCCAGAACGCCCACATGCGTGAGGTGGTGAAGTACTCCAACTACCGCCAGTACCGTACCGACGTCCGCGTCATATTCAACGGACAGGACATCACCCACAACGGGGACGCCTCACAGCAGCAGCCGAACCAGGCACCAGCCGCGCAGCAGCCAAACGCTCCGGCAACCGCGCCCAAATCCCCACCCCAGCACTGAACTGCTGGAGTGCGATTCC
>DASSKX010000045.1:0-6415 GCA_035689925.1 Acidobacteriaceae bacterium | reverse complement strand
GATCCTGGCCTGAGGCCTGGCCGTCCAGGCGCGGTGGCTTCGGCGCGGATGCCATATCTCAGAAATGCGAGACATGGGGCACCCGGTTGCGAATCTCAGTGAGTGAGGATGAAATTCTCTGTCTCCGAGCGCGGAGCGATCGGCTTCGCTGTGGCCGGGTTTACCTTCTGGGTGCTGACGGACACCTGCATCAAGCTGGTGGGGCAGTCGGCGCTGCCTGCGTATGAGGTCACGGCGTTTCTCGGTTTGTTCATGGCGCTGTTCATGGCCGCGTACGCGCTCGGACGCGGCGAGGTACGCGCGTTATGGCCCGACCACCTCGGCCGGCAGATGCTCCGCTCGTGCCTCGATCTGGGGACGAATGTCAGCGTGGTGGTGGCGCTGCGGCATCTGAGCCTGACGCTGTTTTACATCCTCATTTTTCTCGCTCCGATCGCCACCTCCGCTATGGGAGCGGTGTTTCTCCGTGAAGGACTGACCTGGCGCAAGGTGGCAGCCATTGTGGCGGGGTTTGCGGGCGTGGTCATCGCAGTGGATCCGTTCGGCTCCACGCGTCAGGGGGACTGGGTGGGCTTTGCCGCGTGCATGGCGTGCGTGGCATTCTTCTCCGTGAATATGGTGTGGTCGCGCGTGCTGACGCAGACGGAACGGCCGGAGAGCCTGACCTTCTTCTCGGGCGTGATGATGGCGGCGGGGTGCTTTGTCCTGATGCTGTGGCATGCGGCGCCACTGACGGCGCGGCTCACCGGCGGCCTGGTCGCAATGGGGGTGTTCTGCGCGCTCGGCAGCCTCTTCTTCTTCGTTGCGCTGAAACACACGACCGCCGCTACGGTGTCGCAGTATCACTACACGCAGTTGCTGAGCGGCGCGCTGCTTGGCTACCTGATCTGGGACACGAAGCCGACCGTCTTCATGGTGCTGGGCGGCGTGCTGATTGCTGCATCGGGGCTGTACATCGCCGTCACGGCGCCGCCCTCGCGGCATCGGGCGGTTCGCGCTTCGACGATGGCGTCCGACTAGGGGGCAAAAGCCACAGAGGCATCAGCCCGGGCTCCAATTCGATCAGAATGGAGGTGGAGGCGAGCGATGGCGGAGATGCGCAGGGAAAAAGATTCGCTGGGATACTTTGAAGTTCCGGCGCGAGCCTACTACGGCGTGCAGACCGCGCGCGCCGTCGAGAATTATCCCATCTCGGGGATGCGTGCCCATCCGCTGCTCATCCGGGCCATCGCCATGGTGAAGCGCGCCGCCGCGGAGGCGAATCGCGAGGTCGGCACGGTGAACGCGCACAGAGCCGACGCGATCATCCAGGCGGCTCAGGAGGTGATCGACGGCAAGTGGAACGACGAATTCGTCGTCGATGTCTTCCAGGCAGGCGCAGGCGTCAGCTTCCACATGAACGCCAACGAGGTGATCGCGAACCGCGCCAACGAGATTCTCGGCGGCACCCTGGGCGAATATGCCGAGGTGCATCCGAATGATCACGTGAACTACGGGCAGTCGACAAACGACGTGTTCCCGACGGCGATGCGCGTGGCCACGCTGATCGCACTCGAGACGCTCTATCCGCAACTCGATGCCCTGGCATCGGCGTTCGCGCAGAAAGGTGCTGAGTTCGAGCGCGTGATCAAGTCCGGCCGCACGCACATGCAGGATGCGGTGCCGATTCGGCTTGGACAGGAGTTCCGCGCGTATGGGATTGCCATCGAGAAAGCGAGTGAGGCGCTGCGCCAGGCATCCGATGGACTGCGCGAACTCGGCCTCGGCGGTACGGCGGTGGGCACGGGGCTGAACACACATCCGGAGTACCGCAGGAAGGCCATTGAGAATCTCTCGCGCATTGCCGAGCAGCCGCTCTTCCCTGCCGAAGATCTGCGCTGGGCGATGCAGTCGCAGGCGTGCATGGCGCAGGTGAGCGGCGCGCTGCGCAGCCTGGCGCTGGAGGTGATTCGCATCTCAAACGATTTGCGGCTGCTCTCTTCAGGCCCGAACACCGGGTTCAACGAAATTCATTTGCCCAGCCTGCAGCCAGGCTCGTCGATCATGCCGGGCAAAGTGAATCCGGTCATGGCCGAACTGGCGGCGATGGTGAGCTTTCAGGTGATCGGCAACGACACGGCGGTGGCGATGGCCGTGCAGGCCGGGCAGCTGGAGCTGAACGTGATGATGCCGACCATGGCGTACAACGTGCTCCAGAGCATCACGATTCTCGCCAACACGCTGCATCAGTTCACGGAGCGCTGCGTCGCCGGCATTACTGCGAACGAGGCCAAATGCCGCGATTACGCGGAGAAGACCATCGCGCTGGCCACTGCGCTGAATCCGCACATCGGCTATGCCAAGGCAGCGGATCTGGTGAAGGAGTCGGTGGCCAGCGGCGCGTCCATCGTGGAATTGCTGCGTCGAAAGAAGCTGCTGAGCGAAGAACAAATCGCGCAGGTGCTGGACCTGGAGAAGATGACGGAGGACAGGGGATAGGGATAGCGTGCAGGAACGCTTCGTTATCGGTTGGAGAGCTGTTTCGCTGCGTGCGCGCCGGTGCGCTGCACGACCCGCAGGCCGAAGACCCGCTTGCGGCGCAGATGCCACAGCGCGACCGAGACAGCAGCCCACGCCAACGTCGCGGCGGCGATCACGAGCGCGGCGTTGTAGCGCGGCAGCAGATACCAGAGCAGCGCGGCGAAGGCGACGAGGCCGACCGCTCCGAGCGCGGCTCCGGCCGCATCGAGGCTGGCTGCCATACGTCCGCGATGCGTACCGTCGTGTCCGATGCGGCGCTTGCGCTCTTTCTCGTGCGACTCGACCAGCGTGGCCGAGCACGGGAAGATTGCCGGAAACGCGAGGAAGAGTCCGCCCAGCGCGGCACCGTAGTGCTTCGCAATGATGCCGGCGAGGACCGTAGCGGCTCCTCCAAAGACAAACCGAGCGAAGTATTCGCTCGGCCGCGTCGACTTCAGAGCAGAGATCCTGAACTCGACCATCAGAGTCTCCCCAGCGCGACCCACCACAGACCGAGCGAGATGCCGATCCAGACAGGCATGGTGACAATGGTGGTGAACAGCGCGCTACACCGATAGCGGCGCAGCACATAGCTGGCCGCAGCGGCGTAGACGATGAAGGCGACGGCGGCGAGCAGCATCGAAGCCGCCTCCTGCGCCGCGTACGCCTTCCCTTCCTTGTGAATCGTCAGCGTCACGGTGGCCAGCGCCACGGAGGGCGCGGCGCTGAAGAGTCCGGCGAAGCTCTTGGGGCGAAGCACGTCGCCGAGCATGGCAAAGACGCTGACGATCGCGCCGCCAACGAGGAAGCGAACGATCAGGTCCGTCATGTCCGGAGGGTGCCCCGCATGCTAAGCAGCCTTGCGCGCCTGCTGGACAAGACGCATGGCGGCATTTGCATCTTTGGTGCCGAGCAGACGGTATTCCTTGCCTTCCTGTTTGTGGTAATTCACGAAGAACTGCTCGACTTCTTTGATCCACTGCTTCGGCAGGTCTTCGAGCCTGTTCACGTTCGCGTACTGGTGGTTCGATTCAGCGACTGCGATCAGGCGGTCGTTGCGCGTCTTCTGTTTGCCCTCAGCCTGCTCGCCTTCAATCACGCCGATCAGACGCGCGCGAACGGCGATGCCAGGAAAGGCCGGCTGGTCCATCAGCAGAAGCACGTCGATGGGGTCGCCGTCGTCGGCTTCCGTGCGGGGCAGGAATCCAAAGTCGTACGGAAAAGTCATGCCGGCGGGTAGCACCTTTTTGAGACAGAAGATGCCCTGCTCGGGATCGTAGGCGAACTTGTTGCGCGAACCCGCAGGCGTCTCAATGATCACCTGAACGAGTCCTGCCTTCTTATCGACCGGTTTGAGGCGAGTGGGATCGGAAAGAGATTTCATGGGCATTCCGCGCGCATGGCAGAAGATGGCGCGCAATGTGAATAAGAGGTAAATTGCGCGCAAATTGTTGTCTGCGGCGGGAGTTTGCCGCCGACAATTCAGGTACGAATGGGGGTGTTCGCCATGCCTGCGCTCCCGAAGATCCGGCGGTAGCGCTCTACTTCCGCCGCGGGGCCAAGCGCCTTGAGGTAGTTGTCGGAGAGCTTGACGGCAGGCCGGCCCTCCACCTCGGTCAGCTTGCAGACGGTGCGCGGCGGCGTGAAGTTCGCGCGCGTAGGACCAGTCTGGGGATTGCATCCGCGGAAATCGTTGGTCAGCAGCGTGCCCCAGCCTGCACTGAAGCGGATGCGTCCGGCAAAGTGCTGGTGCAGGCGAAGAATCAAATCGTCGTCGAGCGAGTCCGACGCGATGAACAGCTTCTGGCGAGGGTCGCGCCCGCGCGCTTCGAGCCAGGTGATGTATTCGTCCCCGGCGATGAACGGGTCTTTGCTGTCGGCGCGCTGCCCGGTCCAGTCGGCTACCCATTCCGGCGCATTGTGCAGGAACTGCGTCGTGCCAAACGTATCCGGCAGCAGAATATGTAACGCCCCCTGGTACGTGTTCTGCCACATCTCCAGGATGCGGTACTGGGCCGTGCGCAACTCCTCGTCGTTGCGGGCGAGCGCGGCGAGGCCCATCGGCAGCTCGTGCGCGTTGGTGCCGATCGCTTCGAGACCAAGCTTGTACGCCAGATACGAGTTCGAGGTCCCGGTGAAGCTCGGGCCGAGCGTCGCGTTCATAGCATTGACGACGTACTCCTGCCAGAGAAAGCTATGACGGCGGCGGGTGCCGAAGTCGCTGATGCGCAGATCGGGTTCGGCACGCAGGCGCTCGACCTTTCCCCAGAGCTTCGCCTTCGCCCGCGCGTACAGGATGTCCAGTTCGAATTCCGTAAGGTATTTGAGACTGGCACGGGTGCGCAGTTCGCTGACGATGGCCAGCGCATAAATTTCCCAGAGCGTCGTCTGCGGCCACGGTCCATGGAAGTGCAGGCTGAACTGCTCGCCGTGCGCAACGATGTCGTAATCGGAAAGCTCGAATCCGTGTTCCATCCAGTCGAGGAAGTCGGGTTCGAAGATGCCGCGCTTGCCGTAGAAGGTGTTGCCGGCGAGCCAGATCAGTTCCGACTTGCTGAAGCGCAGCTTGCGCACGTGGTCCAGCTGCGCGCACAGCTCATCCGGATCGACCACGCCCGCCATCGGCGTATCGCCCGCGCGATGCACGAGCGAAAACGTTACGTGGGTGTTCGCGAACTCTTTCCAGATGAGCTGCAGCATGAGCAGCTTGTAGAAATCCGTGTCGAGCAGCGATCGGATGATCGGGTCGAGTTCGAAATTGTGATTATGCGCGCGGCGAGCAAGGTTGATGATCATCGGCACTGGCCGTTCAGGCCAGCGCGCTTCGCGCCAACCCTGCAGAAGAACGGTGCTTTCAGAATGACGTGCCGGCAGCTTTCATGTCCAGGCAACTGCCGGGAACCGGAACGCGCCCGCGAGCGTACTGCACAGCATGAAGCTGCTTTGTGCCGCGGCAGGCGCGGCTTTGCTGGCCTGCACGATGACGGGCTGGGGTGAGACGTACGTCCGTTGCGGCGAGCCGCTGGACGCACCGCTGCACGCGCACGGATCGCTGACGATCGACTCGCGTCCGGCCGGCATTGAAGTGGTGGGGACGGAGAAGGGAGCCGTGCACGTGACCTGCTCCGGCGATGACGCGAGCGTCGAGCACGTGAAGCTTCGTTTTGCCGGCGCATCGGGTACGGGCAAGCTCACTGTCAGCGGCGAACGCGGTGGGCGTAACAATCTCAAGATCCGGGTCGAGGTACCGCGCAGGACGAATCTGCGCATTGAGATGTCCGCTGGCCAGGTGAACGTCAATGACGTCGACGGAGACAAGGACATCGAGTTGTACGCCGGGCAAATCACCATCAGCTCGTCGCACGAGTGGGATTATCGCCGCGTGGACGCCTCGGTCGACATCGGGCAGGTGAATGCGTCGGCGTACGGCGTGAACAAGGGTGGCTTTTTCCGCAGCTTCACGCGCAAATCGAAGGGCGGCGAATACCTGCTGCGCGCGCACGTTATGACCGGGCAGATTGATCTGGTTGCGCCTGGCGGACGCGTGGGGTCGGAGTAACCCGCGCGGCTAGTTCAGGAACATGGTCCGATAGAGCGTGTCGCGCTGAACGGGCCTGAATCCGGCGTCGCGGATCACCCGGCGCAGCTCTTCTTCCGTTGTGCAGTTCGAAGTGCCTGCCGCGCGCACGACGTTTTCTTCGAGCATCACCGAGCCGACGTCGTTGCCACCGAAGCGCAGGCCCATCTGCAGCACCTTCAGGCCCTGCGTTACCCAGCTGGACTGTACGTTCTCGATGTTGTCGAGGTAGAGACGCGAGATCGCCAGCACCTTGAGGTACTCGACCGCGGTGGCCTCATCCCAGCCGCGTCCACCGAGCGCGGTGTTCTTCGGCTGAAAGCTCCAGGGGATGAACGC
>DASSKX010000044.1:0-3668 GCA_035689925.1 Acidobacteriaceae bacterium | reverse complement strand
GTTCAGCACGGCGGCATGGGCGTGAGCGGCCAGCGACGAATCGGACCGGAGCGCGCGCAGAAAAAGCGCAGCCTCCCCGGAAATACCGCGACCGGCGACACCCACCACGAGCGCAAGGCTCTTCTGCCTCAGCGGCTCTGTGCTGAATGAGAGCCAGTCCCGCACCGCCGGCAGACGATGATCGATCGGGTGTAGCGCAGGGGATTTGAGGAGACTCGTCCCGACCACACAGGCAGCTTCAGCAACGACAACAAAGCCAATCGCCGAGGCAGTGGAAAGATCAACGAGAGTCGTGACCAGCTCAGAGAAGCTGATGGTCCCGGGGCCGTCGGTCAGCGCATCGAAGCGAACCATGGTCGAAAACTCGCCGGCGCCCGAAATGCCGTAGAGCGTCTCAACGCGCGGAACCAGATTGCCTTCCTCGACGAGGTAGTCCGGGACCGCGTCATGATCGCCGGTCGGCAGCACAACGGCGCAGCCATCCGCAGCAAGGAACTCGCCGAACCGGCTCTCGCAGTCAGCGAAATCTCTGCCAAATGCGCCCAGGCCAAGGCCGAAGGTCCCGGAGGGAAACGCAACGGATCGGCAATCGGCGGCGCTGAAGCCAGTGCTCGTCAGCCTTGCTGGTTCGCCGATCAGGGTGCACGTGAGCGGCTGTGCGTCCCGCTGCGGATAGACTTCGTAGGCTGCGCCGCCGCGAACCTCTCGATTGACAGTGGCGAGGGCACGAGATGGCGGTTCTCCGCCTTCGATCAGAATGCCGGCCAGTCCGACAGTTTCAAGAACCTGGCGCACAAATTTGCTCGGCTCGATGATGATCAGAGTGCCGTTCACCGACTTCAGCAGCTTGTACTGGGTCACAATCACGCCGATGCCCAGGGAACTGATGTAGTCCACGCCCGAGCAGTTGAGCGCCACGTGGTGCGACCCGGCCCGAACAGCATTTTCGATCGTGCTGCTGAGGTGCTCGCCCCAGCGCGCATCGATGCGCCCGTTCAGTCGAATTTCGAGCAATTCGCCCGCGGCATGCTGCGTAATTTCCATCAGCAGGTCTCCTTCACGCGCGACGCCCTCGCAGCATGCCCCATCTCCGCCCTCACCGGGGTGCTCCGGGTACGGACGAATCCGCTCTCGCGACCGCAGCAGGCGGATGGTTCACGTGAACTCCGTTCGCGTCCACGACCACGTTGGCCCGCGCCACCACCTCGTCGGGAACGATCCATTTCTCGCGAAGTCCCTTCAGGGCCGCTTTGTTCAGGTTCAGTGTGATGGGCATGATGTTCTCGACCGGAATCCCCGCAGGATCGCGGCCGTCGAGGACATCAGCGGCGAGATTCCCCTCCACCTTGCCGATAGCAACGTAGTTGGCCCCAAGTTCAAACAGCGCCCCGGAGCCACCGCTGGTCGGAATCGATGTGAAGACCGGGACCTTCGCGGCCCTTGCCTTGCTGATAATCAGCTCCCTGCCGTGCGACGCAATCAGATCTGGACTGACCCAAATGGCCTGTACCCCGCGGCCCAGCACAGAAGCAGTCGCCTCGCTGATCGCGGTGGAATTTTCCGCGTTGGCCTCCACCAGCGTGATGCCCATCGATGCGCAAATTTTCCGGGCCAGAGTTGTCGTGACCACAGAGTTCGCTTCCGATGGATCCCACACCAGCCCCACGCGTTTCAGCCCAGGCTGCATCCGGCGGGCCATCTCGAAAGCATCCTGCACCGGAGCCAGGCTGCCCACGCCCGTCATATACGGAGGATGGCTCAGGTGGTTTTCGCGACTGACGCCGACGCCGACCGCATAAGGATCGCTGACGAGACCAAAGACGTGGCGCCGCGGTGGCGTCGCATTACGATTGGCGTTGGCGATCGTTTGCAGGCTGACCGTGGAGAACGACAGGATCAGGTCAAAGTTGCTGCTCGTCACGTTTTTGGCAATCGCGTTTCCCGTGCTGACGTCGCCCTGCGCGTTGTACCTGGTGACCTCGATCCGGTCGCCTTCGGAATATCCGCGCTCCTTGAGCGCCGCGAGCGCGCCGGTCACGCCATCATCCAGAGCCGGAATGGAAATCTGTTGCACGATTGCCACTCGCAGAACACGGCTCTTGCTCTGGACCTCCACTCGTCTCGAGTCGACATCGGAATACAGCAATACCGCCGCGGCCCCCGCAATCAGCGCGAGGCCGAGAATCAGCTTCCTGAAGTCTGCAATCATCCGGAGACCCAAATGAGCAAAAGGAGGGGAGGTTCCGTACAGTATGCCCCGCTTGAAGGGAATGCAAGAGCTACTTTCCTCATCCGCCCGCATCGGCTGTTTCGGACCGCGGCTGCGTCGGTTTCGCCTGCTTCTTAGCCCACCGCTCTCGGAACGGCCGGGCCGGCCTTCGCGCCGGAGATGCGGACGTGGTACCGGTTAGTAACGAAAGTCGGCCAGGGCTCAGGCATTCGAGGTCGGCTGGCTTAGCCGCTTACCGTGACTGGATCCCGTGTTTGATGATTCAGTCGTGTTCCACAAAGCTGAGGGTAGTTAATGGCGCCCCCCTTAATTTCTCCGTTCCGTCTCTTCTTTATCATGGGGTCGGCGACCCCGCCCCTTTGCCGACTCTTCAGATCCGGGTGGTTCACGGAAGGGTTCCACAGAAATGCGTTCGTAGCGCACTTCCAGCACCGTCAGGTGTTCTGTCCCGCCCGGCGCCTGGAGAATGACGCTGTCACCCGCGGCCGACCTCATCAATGCACGTCCCAGAGGTGACACCCAACTGATGTGGTTCCGGCTAAGATCGACTTCGTCGGTGCCTACGATGCTCACCGTCCGCTCCGCACCCGCCGCATTGGCATAGCGCACGGTCGCCCCGAAGTATGCTCTCGTTCTCGCCTGCCCCGTCCGCGGAGCTTCCGGATCCACCACTTCGGCGGCGTCAATTCGCTTCGTGAGAAAGCGAATCCTCCCGTCGATCTGCCGCAGACGCCGCTTGCCGTACTGATAATCGGCATTTTCACTGCGATCCCCATTGCCGGCAGCCCACGCCACCACCTCCACCACGGCCGGGCGGTCCCTGGTGAGCAGAAACCGGTGCTCATCTTTGAGACGCTGCAGCCCGCCTGGCGTGATGTAGTTCTTCCCTCGCGTCGCGGGGTCGTCCCGTTCTGGTTTTCTTGTAGACCCTCTCCGCATCTCGTTAGTCCTCCCGGCGCGAAGCGAATAGGTGCTCCGCATGGATGCGGAGGTACGCCGGAAGAAAAGCCTGCAGGTCATCCAGGTTTATGGATTTCATTGTCCTGACCGATTTTGTCACGTCTTCCGGATCGTGAGCGATCCTGTCCATCATCTGCGCTGACGCCTGGAAGATCAGTATTGATATGTCGGCGAGTGTTCAGGAATCCGGCAGGCCCCCGTTATGGCTCATCCCTTGCCGTTCCTGTCTGCCCTTCTATATCCGGCACTTTTCGAAGCGGTGCGGCGGTTGGATCGGGACGCCGCTTTGGTTCCTGTGGACCTGAGAGTGACGTATAAAGGTCTGTCTGTTCGTCTGGAGGGAACCCATGCTGAGACGGGAATTTCTTGCGGGGGCGGTGAGCGCGACGATGCTGGGCGCCGCAAGTCGGGCGCAGGAACTACTCACGGACTCTCAGGCACGGCAGTCGCACGCGCAACCTCATCTTGAACCGATGGC
>DASSKX010000043.1:0-6002 GCA_035689925.1 Acidobacteriaceae bacterium | reverse complement strand
AGCACGAACTCCTCCGGTGTCTCCGCTGTGGGCGGAGGCCTGGCGCCGCTCGAGGCGCTTGTCCGTACCGGGATCGAAAACGACTTCGAAGAGGTCGTCTTCCGGCAGTATCCCTTCCTCGGTACAATCAAGCGCGTTTTGGCGGCTTCCGGTGACCCGGAGGAGGCGGCTGTGTGTGCGGCGCTCTCGGGTTCCGGATCGGCCCTTTTCGGCCTGTACCGCACCCCGGCAGCGGCCCAGGCTGCGGAAGAACGGCTCGCAAAAGAAGGCATTCGCTCGCTGCGGACGAAAACGCTGCCGCGGGCGGAGTACCAAAAGTTGTTAGTTGTTGGTTCTTAGTTGTTCGTAGTGGCTGCTCACCGATAGCGGTCGGCGGCAACTGACAACTAAGAACGAACAACTAAGAACTGGTTTTCACTGGGCGATCGACTAATGGTAGGTCAAGTGCCTTTGGAGCACTTTGTCCAGGTTCGAATCCTGGTCGCCCAGCCAAGATGCAGCAGTTCGGGCCACGTAACAGGCAGGATTCATTCCACGCCAACCAGCTGGAGGTTCTTGTGAAGTCGGACACGATCGATGCAGTCGCTGCGGCCACGCCGAACCCGGCGTCGGCCCAGACCGAGACGAGAGACGGCAAGGTGCCGGCAGGCGCCCAGGCCGATAACAGGACGAAGCCGCAGGCGCGGCGTTCGCGGGTTTCGAATGAAGACCGGCGTTTCAAAATTTTCTCCGGGAGCGCCAATCCCGAGCTGGCAGCAGCGATCTGCCGCCATATCGGCGTCAGCGTCGGCGACACGCGCATGCAGCGCTTTGCCGACGGCGAGGTCTATTTCCAGTTGCTCGAGAATGTCCGCGGCGCCGATGTTTTTGTCGTGCAGCCGACCTGCTACCCGGTCGATCAGCACCTGGTGGAGCTGCTGATCATGATCGACGCCCTGAAGCGCGCCTCTGCCGGACGCATCACCGTGGTCGTGCCGTATTACGGCTATGCGCGGCAGGATCGCAAGGACCGTCCGCGCGTGGCGATCTCGTCGAAGCTGGTGGCGGATCTGATCACGACGGCGGGAGCCAACCGCGCGCTGTTCATGGATCTGCACGCGGCGCAGATTCAGGGCTTCTTTAACATTCCCGTCGATCACCTTTTCGCGAGCCCCGTGATTGTGGGCTACATCAAGAGCCTGAACCTGCCGAATCTCTGCGTGGTGTCGCCGGATGCGGGCGGCGTGGAGCGCGCGCGCTTTATTGCAAGCAAGCTGGACGTGCCGATGGCGATCGTCGACAAGCGGCGCACCGACATCAATGTCACTGAAGTGATGCACGTGATCGGCGATGTGCGGGGCCTGACCTGCCTGATCGTCGACGACATCATCGACACCGCCGGCACGCTGGTGAAGACGGTTGACGCACTGCTTGAGCAGGGCGCGACGCGGGTGTATGCGGGCGCTTCGCATCCGGTTCTGTCCGGCGAAGCTGTGCAGCGCATTGCCAACTCGCGGCTGGAGCAGGTGATTGTCACGGATTCGATTCCGCTGCGCGACGAAGCGCGTCCGCTGGTGGAGTCGGGCAAGATCAAGGTTCTTTCGGTTGCGGGCCTGCTGGGCGCGGCGATCGAGAGCATTCACATGGAAACCAGCGTGAGTACGCTGTTCACCTAAGTGCAGCTGTTAGCTGCTAGCTGTTAGCTATTAGCTATATCGGTTGTGAGACAACAATTGGCGGTTTGCCCAAGCGCAAATCGTACAGAAGGGAGCGGGGAAAGCAGCGAACGAGCTAGAAGCTAAGAGCTGTCTTCCGTGCCCGAGGAGAACTCAGAATGATTACGCAGGAAATCGTGAGCGCCGTGCCCCGTGAGGGCAAGTTCAACAAGAATGCAGCCCGCCGCGTGCGCGCGAAGGGCAAGATACCGGCTGTGGTTTACGGAGCCGCGGAGGCGGCGGTGGCCGTCGAGGTGGACCCGAAGCAGATCCAGAAGATTCTGCACTCGGAGACCGGCCACAACAGCATCTTCGATCTCGATGTTTCGGGATCGAAGGCCAAGGTGATGATTGTCGACTGGCAGTACGAGCCGATCAAGGGCAAGCTGATCCACATCGACTTCAAGCGCATTGCGCTGGACAAGCCGATTCGCGTCGAAGTGCCGATCCAGCTGACCGGCACCGCAGTGGGCGTGAAGACGCAGGGCGGCATTCTCGACCAGATGCTGCGTGAGGTGGAGCTGGAGTGCCTGCCCGGCGACATTCCGAGCCACATCGATCTGGACGTTTCGGAGCTGGCATTCGGCACCGTGCTGCGCGTGAGTGATCTGCCGCATACGGGCAGCCTGAAGTTCATCACGCCGGAGGACACGCCGGTGGCGCACATCACGGCCATCAAGGAAGAGGCGGCGCCGGCGGTGGAAGCCGAGGCGGCGGCAGCGACCGCGGCTCCGGCCGAGCCGGAAGTGGTCAAGAAGGGCAAGCAGGAGACCGCCGAAGCGGGCGCTGCTCCTGCGGCTGCGGAGAAGGGCGGGAAGAAGTAACGCGTGGGCGGCGTGTTTCTGGTGGTGGGGCTCGGGAATCCGGGCATCGAGTATCAGTTCACGCCGCACAACGCGGGGTTTCTGGCGATCGACCGCATCGCTGGCGAGCACAACGCGGTGGTGGGCAACCGCCGCTGCCGAGCGCTCACGGCGAAGGTTCAGCTGGCCGGGCGGGATGTGATTCTCGCCAAGCCGGAGACCTTCATGAATTTGAGCGGGCATGCGGTGGGAGCGCTGGCCGAGGAGTTCGGCATCGATCCTTCCGGAGACCTGCTGGTGGTTTACGACGAGCTGGACCTGCCTCTGGGCACCGTGCGGGTGCGGGAGCGGGGCAGCCCAGCGGGGCATAACGGGGCGCGATCCATTTCCGGGGTTCTGGGTACGGACGAGTGGAAGCGCATCCGCATCGGGGTAGGCGCAGGGGCCGGCAATCGCGAAGAGGCTTTTCGCCGCGGCCGGGATTACCTGCTGACGCCGATGCGCAAACAGGATCTGAGCGCGCTCGATCCGGGACTGGACCGGGTGGCGCGCGCTGTGGAGACGGTGGTGGCCAGGGGCATCGGGGCCGCCATGAACGAATTCAACCGCCGGGACGAACCGGGTCCGGCGGAGAGCAGTTAAGCAAGGCAGGAAGCGAAATTTCGATTGCCGGGCCTGAGTGCCCGGAGGGAAGAGAAGCAACATGCAGCGTTTGTATGAAGTGATGTTTATCGTCCGGCCTGACGTGGCCGATGAGGATCTGGACAAGCTGATCGCAGGTCTGGAGCAAACCGTGACGAACGGCGGCGGCACCGTCCGTTCCACCGAGAAGATGGGCCGGCGGCGGCTGGCGTACCAGGTGCGGAAGTTCGGCGAGGGCAACTACATCCTGCTGACGATCGACGCCGACGGGAGCC
This sequence comes from Acidobacteriaceae bacterium, assembly GCA_035689925.1. Taxonomy (GTDB): domain Bacteria; phylum Acidobacteriota; class Terriglobia; order Terriglobales; family Acidobacteriaceae; genus Palsa-343. Next base: position 2,588 of record DASSKX010000043.1, on the reverse strand, counting down.
TGATCGCCGAGCTGGAACGCCGCCTGCGCGTCTCCGAGCCGGTGATCAAGTTCATCACCGTGCGCATGGACGAGGAAGAGAAGCGGCTCGCGAAGGTGAAGGCGATCCGCGCCTCGCGCAGGAAGCTGAGCGCGATGCCGGCCGCTGAAGCTCCGGAACCCGCTCCGGCTGCGCCGGCACCGGCTGAGACCGCAACCCAGGCCAGCGCGTAGCGCGCGCCTGCCGAAATTCTGAAATTTTGAGATTGGCTTGCCCTGCGCGGCGAGCCGGAGGAAATCATGGCTGACGAAACAACGACAACACCTCGCGCCGAAGCTCCTGCGGGACGGCCTGCCGGTCCCGGCGGACGCCCCGGCGGTCCCGGCGGTCCGGGCGGACGGAAGTTCTTCCGCCGCAAGAAGGTCTGCAAGTTCTGCACCGAGAAGATCGACGCGATCTCGTATCGCGATGTGCGGCTGCTGCAGGGCTTTGTGGCCGAACGCGGCAAGATCGTGCCGCGGCGCCTGACCGGCGTGTGCACCACGCATCAGCGGCGGCTGACGCGGGCCATCAAGCAGGCGCGCAACATCGCTCTGCTGCCGTTTGCGGCAAGGTACTAACTGCAGCTAGGAGCTGTCAGCGAAGAAGCGGGCCAGCTGCAAGGCGGCCAGCGGAATTGCTCGACAGCGCATTTCGAGCCCTGTGCCCTGTGGCCGGTGCTCTGATTCTGGAGATTGCAATGGAAGTCATTCTGAGAGAAGACGTCTCGAACCTCGGCCATCGCGGCGATGTGGTGAAGGTCGCCGACGGTTATGGCCGCAACTTTCTGCTGCCGAAGAAGCTGGCGATGGAAGCCACTCCGGCGAACAAGGCGGTCATCGAGCAGATGAAAGCCTCGGCCGTTCGCCGCTCCGCGAAGGAGAAGTCGGAAGCCGAGCAGCTGGTCGCGCAGCTCAACAACGTGTCGCTGGTCTTTACGCGCAGGGTGGGCGAAAACGACCATCTGTTCGGTTCGGTCACATCGTCCGACATCGCGCAGGAGCTGGCGGCGAAGGGCTTCAACATTGATCGCCGCAAGGTGCATCTGGACGAGCCGCTGAAGTCCACCGGCGAGTTCCACATCCCGGTGAAGCTGCACCGCGAGGTGACGGCGCACGTCGGGGTCACGGTGAAGGGCGAGGAAGCCCCGGCCGAGTAACGGCGGTCTGTCCGCAAGTCACGGGCTCATCTCTCCGCTCCGGGAGATGAGCCTTTATTTTGTTGTGCCGTCCGGCTTTCCGTGGATATGATGCTGGGCACTCTTCCCCCAGCTGGAATCGCCAACCTCTCCACGGAGGCTCCTCGATGAAATCTTTGCTGCGTGCGCTGGTGCTGGCCGCCTGCGCCCTCCTGTCTCTGCAACCCACGTACGCCCAGGCAAAAGGCGGAGAGGAAGCCGCCATCCGCCAGTGGTTCGCGGCGTTCACGAAGGCATTTGAAGCCCGCGACGTGAACGCGATCATGGCCTTCTACTCGCCGGAGGTTGTTGCTTACGATCTCGTGCCTCCGCTGCAGTACGTCGGCGCCGACGCGTATCGCAAGGACTGGGAGACGTTCTGCTCCGGATTCAAGGGTCCGCTGCACATGGAAACCCGTGACCTGCACATCCTGGTGTCGGGCAACCTGGCGGTCATCGAGGGGCTGTACCAGATCAGCGGGACGCAGGCTTCCAACGGCCAGCCCACGAACATGTGGGTGCGGAACACCAGCGTGCTGCGCAAGATCAACGGGCACTGGCTGGACGTGCACGATCACGTCTCCGTGCCGGCGGACATGGATACCGGCAAGGCGCTGTTGGACCTGAAGCCGTAACGGCCGGCCATCGACGGGGCCTCGGAAATTTACCGAACGTTTGCATTCTGTTTGCCTGGCTGGATTACGCTGAGGTCGGAACGCGTCTGCCTGGCGGCGGCGCGGGAAAGGACCTCACCGCTTGACCCAGACCGTGTTTGTGCTCGAAGACGACGCGGACATTGCCCGGCTGATCCAGCATCATCTGGAGGCCGCCGGATACGCGGCGCGGATCTATTCGACGCCGACGAACCTGATCCCGGACGCGGAGCGGCAGGCTCCGGCGCTGTTTCTGCTGGACATCATGGTGCCGGGCGGCGATGGGCTGGATGTGTGCCGGCGTCTGCGCGCGCATCCGGCGCTGAGCACGGTGCCGATCATCTTTGTCACGGCGCGCGCGGCGGAGAATGACCGGGTGCTGGGGCTGGAACTGGGCGCGGACGATTACGTGACGAAGCCGTTTGCTCCGCGGGAGCTGCTGGCGCGCGTGAAGGCCGTGCTGCGGCGCTTCGAACGTCCGTCGACGCCGTCGGTGATCGCCTTTGAGGATGTCGAGATTGATGCCAGCGCGATGCAGCTGAAGGTGCGCGGTTCGCTGACGACGACAACGGCGACGGAGTTTCGCCTGCTGGATTATCTGGCGCGGCATCCGGGGCGCGTCTTCAGCCGCGATCATCTGCTGGATGCGGTGTGGGGCGATGCGCGCTTTGTGACGCCGCGGTCCGTGGATGTCTACGTGCGGCGTATTCGCGAAAAGATCGAGTCGGATCCGGAGAATC
>DASSKX010000042.1:0-10099 GCA_035689925.1 Acidobacteriaceae bacterium | reverse complement strand
TCTGCGTCGTCGGCGGAGGCAGCCGCAATCAGTATCTGAACGACCTGACATCGCAGCGCGCCGGAGTCCCCGTGGAACGCGGGCCCGTCGAAAGCTCCACCCTCGGCAATTTCGCGATTCAGCTGGCGAGGCTCGGCCAGGATCGCGACGGAGTATCCGCGGAATCCATCGATGCCGCTCTGGTCGAACTGGCCGGCGCGCAATTCGTGTAGAACAAGTACGCAGTTCAGGAGAGAGAATCTGCATGGCTGTCGTTGCCGGTATCGGTTGGCATATGGTCGGGGCTGCGTCCGCTGCATCGTTCTACGCGCCCATTGAGAAAGTAAGGAAGTGGTCGTGGGAGACGACGTGGGCGGTCGCCGGAATCTTCTCCTGGATCCTGCTGCCCAACGTCGTCAGCCTGATTCTCCTGCCGCACTTCTTCGATTTCTACAGCGGCATCGCGCCCGGCATTCTGCTCCGGACCTTTCTCTTCGGCTGCATGTGGGGCATCGGCAACGTGAGCTACGGCCTCACCATGCGTTACCTCGGGATGTCCCTCGGCATTGGCGTCGCGATCGGCGTCACGCTCGTTGTCGGCACCATCATCCCGCCCATTGCGCACGGCGTTTTTCTCAGCCTCATCGCCACCCATAGCGGCGCCTACACAGTCGCCGGGATCGTCCTTGCGCTCGTCGGCATTGCCGTAGTCTCCTGGGCCGGACACCTGAAGGAACAGCGCCTCGGCGTCCGGGCTGAGGAATTCAACCTCGGCAAAGGGCTGCTGCTTGCGATCATGTGCGGCATCTTCTCCTCGGGCATGTCGTTCGCCATCGATTCGGCCACGCCCATGACCGCGGCAGCCATCCACCTCGGGGTCAAGCCGCTCTACGCCGCGCTGCCCAGTTACGTGATCATCATGGGCGGCGGCGCCATCGTGAATTTCGCTTACTGCTTCATCCGCCTGGGATACCGCGCCGACCTCTCCCTGCGCGAAGATCTCCGCCAATCCCGCCCCACGCTCGTCAAGAACTCCGTCATGGCCGCGTCCGCCGGCATCATGTGGTATCTGCAGTTCTTCTTCTACGCCTGGGGTGCCGCGAACATCCCCGTCCGTCTGTCCTTTGTCAACTGGATGCTGCACATGAGCACCTACGTGCTGTTTGGCGGTCTGGTCGGCCTGGCGCTGGGCGAGTGGAAAGGCGCCGAGGGCCGCCCCGTGCGGCAGCTCTGGGTGGGCATGGCCATCATCATCGCTGCCGCCAACCTGGTCGGCCTCGGTACGGCGGGTTCGTAACGGCGCCGAGCATCGCGCTGGCGCCCTCTCGCTCTACTTCAATCCGTAGACATCGATCTCGCCGCGCGGATTCGTCGTGGTCACCGCGTCGTGTCCCGTGGAGATGTAGACCTTTCCATTCGCCACGACCGGCGAGGTGAACTTGATCCCGTACCCCGGCACGTCGGCTGAATTCGTGCTGCTGTTGTACAGCGCATTCGGGAACGCGTCCGCATCGTAGGCGCGCAGCGTTGCCGCCGTCGGTCCGCCGCCGGAGCTCTGCAGGGGCAGGCCCGTGTCGATCATCCAGAGAACGCCGCCCGACGATCCATTCGACGAAATGAACGGAGTCGTGCCGCGCGTGTTCATCTGCACGTTCGGGCTCGTATACGCTCCGGGCGTCAGCGCGCCGTTATACGCGAACTGCCGGATCCCGGCCGTCGTGGTGGAGGTCGTCGGCGTGATGCCCAGATACGCATAGCCGTTGTAGTACGCAGCCGTGCCGAAAATCTCGTACGAGCTGATGTCCGTCGAGTAAGTGCCGTACGCATTCGTGCAGCTTGCCGGATAGGGAGCCGAAAGGTCCGACTCATACCACAGCGTCTGCGCCGCGCCCGCATCGTTGGCCTGCTCCTTACCCAGGCTGCCCGTGTTGAGCAGATAAAGCTTGCCCGATTTGCCGCCGGTGACCACCTTCCCGCTTCCGGGAATCATCATCAGGCCGCCCGCCGCGAGATCCTCGTCGTCGCACCCCAGGAACCCGTAGTCCTGCGGCGTGAATGAATCTTCCAGCTGCAGTGACGGGCTAAACTTCAGCACCGAATCGCTCCACGCCGTCTTGCCGTCCCACGGCCCGTTCCCGGTCACCACGTAGATGTTCCCCGCGCTGTCGGCCACCGGGCCTGCGCTGCCCATCCAGATGCCGCCCGCGCTGGCATACGTGCCCGTTCCGGCGAGGTTCGGACTCGCGTTGAACACGCCGACCTGCGCCAGCGTCTGCGCGTTGTAGGCGAGCAGCCATCCCGTCGCGCAGCCGCCGAAGCCGATGTACACATTGCCGTTGGCCAGCAGCAGCGCCGCTCGCTGCATGCAACTGGTATTGAGCGACACCACGCCGTTCGATCCGCCGTTCGTGCCGGGCACCGACGCCTGCAGCGTCACCGGGCCGCCGAACTTCTGCGCGCCGGTGGTGATGTCGAGCGCATTCAGCCGGAAGGTGGCGCCACTCGAGCTCGTCTGCTCCGACACCACGTAAATCGTGTTCGTCGAGCGGTCGATCACCGGAGTTGACGTGACACCCTGCACCGGCTTGATGGGCGCCGTCGTCACCGGCGTCTCGCCGCTGCGCAGCAACCCCGTCTTCCACAGCGGAGCGCCGCTGCCGTAGCTGTCCGCGTCGAACGCATAGACGCTGTCGTTCTCCGTCGCCACGTAAACGACGTTGTGGGTACCGCCGTTGATCGAGAGATTCGAAACCAGCAACGGCTCGCCGTACACGTATCCGTCCACCAGATACGAGAAGAGCTTGCCAAACGACTTCGCATTCACCGTGGTAGGCGTCAGCGACGTCTCGTTAGGATTCAGCCCACTCCGGTTGTTGTCGAAGTGCCACGTCGTCACGCTCACTCCCGCCCCCGACGCGACCCCCACATTCACCGCAGTGCTGGCGCTCGCGCCCGAATACGCTGCGGTGATCGAGGTCGAGCCCGCGGCGACTCCGCTCGCGACTCCGGAGGAGTTCACCGTCGCCACAGAAGAATTAGCCACGCTCCATGTCGCCGACGTGGTCACATTCGTCGTCGAGCCGTCGCTGTAGTGCGCGGTTGCGGTCAGCTGCTGGCTGCCGCCTACGCTCAGGCTCACCGGATTCGGCGACACCGAGACCGACGACAGAGTCTTGCTGCCGCTCGTGACGGTGATGTTGATCGGCGTCTTGAGCGAGCCGCCGCAGTTATCCCAGTCCTGAACCACCGTGTAGTAGCTGCCCGGCGCAAGCGTCAGTGCGGTGCTGAGGCTGCTGCCATTCTGGACATACTTGAGAACATTGTTGACGTAGATCCCCATCGAGGCCACGCCCTTGGCGCAGCTCGTCGTCGCGCTGGCCGTATACGTAACCGGAGAGCTGACCGTGCTGTTGTTCGCGGGCGACGTCACCACAACCCCAGGCGAGGTCGGTGCGCTGGCCACCGTGATCGGAACCGAAGTCTTCCCCGCGCCGCCGCAGTTATCCCAGTCCTGAACGACGGTGTTGTACTGCCCCGGCGCGAGAGCCAGCGAAGTGTTCAGCGTGCTGCCGTCAACGACATACTCCAGCTGATTGTTGACGTAGATCCCCATGGAAGCGACGCCGCCCGAGCACGTCGTCGTCGCCGAAGCTCTGTAGGCCACCGGAGAGGTCACGGTGCTGTTCGGCGCCGGCGAGGTGACGGTCACGCCGGAAGGGCTGGTTGGGGTGCTGCTCACCGTGATGTTGACCGCCTGGGTGGTCGCGCCTCCGCAGTGATCCCACTCTTCGACGACCGTGTAATACGAGCCTGCAGCCAGCGTTAGCCACGTATCCATGCTGGCCGCGTTCACGACGTACTTCAGCTGGTTGTTGACGTAAATGCCCATCGAAGCCACTCCCGAACTGCACGTCGAGGTTGTGGCTGTGGCGACGTAATGAACCGGAGAGGTGACCGTCGAATTGTTGGCTGGGCTGCTGACACTAACCGTGGCGAATGCCGGAGCAGCAAGCAGGGCAGCCGCTGCGACGAAACTAAGAAGGTACTTCATGTGTCCTGGCCATTCCGCGTTGTGCGGGAGATGCTGATACGAGCGTGAGCGAGCACGTGTGCCCGGTCGGGCTGGGCGGATCTGCCTCTGTCGTGCGGAGTAACTAAAACGTTAACACCGCCCCGGGCAGGGCGGCAATTGAATTCTGGTAAGTCCCGCGTGGTAAGTCCCGCGTGGTAAGTCCCGGCTGGTAAGTCCCGGGCTCAGGCGGCGAGCCGCTCCGCCCGGCTCGCGTACCAGTCTTCGCGCGTCAGCGGCAGATGGCTCTGCCCCTTTGCCGGCTTGCTCAGCAGCGTTTGATACACCGCAATCTCCCCGCGCTCGAAAGCCGCCGCGCATCCGGCCATATACAGCCGCCAGATCCGATACGTCTCCTGGCTGACGAGGCGCAGGAGCTTGTCCCGGTTGGCCTCCAGCCCCGCCACCCAGCGCCGCAACGTCATCGTGTAGTGCTCGCGAAGGTTCTCAACGTCGCGCACCTCCAGCCCTTCTGATTCCGCAGCCTCCATCGCCTCCGGCAGCGTCACCAGCCGCGCGTCCGGGAAGACGTAATGGTCGATGAACGAAGCCGCCCGCGGCAAGGACCGGGTGGCCCGCGCAATGCCATGGTTCAGAAACGCGCCCCCCGGCCGCAACACGGCACGCACGCAGCGGAAATACTGCCGCAAATTGGGCAGCCCCACGTGCTCGTACATCCCCACACTCGCAATTTTGTCGAAGCCATCGCGCTCCGGATCGAGGTCCCGATAATCGCGAAGAGCCACGCTGCAACGGTTCTCCAGCCGCGCCTCCCGAATCCGCCGTTTCGCCTCGTCATACTGCCGCTGGCTCAGCGTGATGCCCTCCGCCGAGACGTCGTGCCGTCCCGCCGCGTGCAGGATCAGCCCGCCCCACCCGCAGCCCACATCCAGGAAGCGCTCGCCTGGCTCCAGCCTCAGCTTCTGGCAAATGTGCTCGAACTTCTGCTCCTGCGCTTCGTCCAGCGTATCGCTCTCGCTCCGAAAGTAAGCGCAGGAATAGGCCAGCGACCGACCCAGCCACGGCCGGAAGAACTCCACAGGCTGATCGTAGTGATGGGCAATCGCGGCGCGGTCGCGCGGCTTCGAGTGGCGCGCCCCATGGCCCAGGCGCCGTCGCACATCGAGCCCCGCCTGCAGCAGGCTGCCGGTAATGCGCTGGCGCAGCGTCGCCGGGCGGTTCAGGACGTGCTCGACGACCGGGAACACCGAAAACAGATCGCCCTGGACGTCGAGCGTGCCGCGGATAAACGCCTCACCCAGAGCGACTTCGTTCGGCGCCGCGAGGAAGGCTTCGGCTGCGCTCGGTTCCGTCAGCACCATGGTGCAGACCGGCCTCTGTCCCGGCGCAGAGCGCCACTCCCAGCCGTCCCACAAGCGCACCGCAAAGGCCGGCCCGTCATAACCCGCAAAGAGCCCAGCCAGGGTTCGAGTCCTCTCCTGAGGTGAGTGGAACATCGTGCAGTCTCCGCCTCGACTTCAGTGCCTGAGCCAGACTCCATGCCCAGGCAGTTGCCGAGTATAGCGCAACTCCTTTGGATGGATGCGCCTCCTGCCGCCACTCCATACGTTTCTAACGCAACATGGCGCTTTCCAGTGCAAGACGCAGCCCCGTTACGCCCGGCATGCGCAGAAGCAGAACCGGCGTGCAGTCCCCTGGGCGAGCCGTTACAATCCCTCCTGCATGAACCGCTCTCCTGTACTGCTGGTCCACGGCGGCGCCTGGGATATCCCCGCCGATGCTCTGGAAGCCCACGAGCAGGGCGTATTCGACGCGTTGCAGGAGGGCTGGCGCATCCTGGAGCGCGGCGGCTCGGCTGTTGATGCCATCGAAGCCGCCGTTACTGCGATGGAAGATGACCCCACCTTCGATGCCGGGCGCGGCAGCTTTCTCACCCGCGACGGGCGGGTTCAACTCGACGCCCTCATCATGGACGGTTCTACGCTGCGCGCCGGTGGAGTCGCCTGCGTCGAGCGCATTCGGAACCCGGTCCAGGCGGCTCGCCTCGTCCTCGACAAGAGCCGCCACGTCTACTTTGTCGGCGTCGGAGCCGAGGAGTTCGCCGCCTCACATGGCATGCCGCTCATCGACAACGTCGAACTGGTCCTCGACCGCGAACGGGAGCGCCTGGCCGAGGCGCAGAAGCGGGAGCGCTCCGGCGTTCCCGACCCGACCTTCACCGGCAGCCCCAGTCAGGAGTCCCACGACACGGTGGGCGCCGTCGCCCTCGACAGTCAGGGCCGGATCGCCGCCGCCACCTCCACCGGCGGCACCCTGAACAAGTCCCCCGGCCGCGTCGGCGACTCCTCCCTGATTGGCTGCGGCTGCTACGCCGACAACTCCAGCGCGGCCGTCTCCCTCACCGGCTGGGGCGAGCCCATCATGAAGCTCGTCCTCGGCAAATGGGCCACCGACCGCGTCCTCGCCGGCGGCTCACCCGAGCAGGTCGCCCCCGACGCCATCGCTTACCTGCATCGCCGTCTTGGCGGGCACGGCGGCATCATCCTGCTCGCCCCCGACGGCCGCTACGGTCTGGCCCACAACACGCCCCGCATGGCCTGGGGAATTCATACGGCCGAAGGACCACGGCTGGGCACCCGCGTCCGCGAAGAATCGCCGGATGAAAAAGACTCCTGATTCCGGCGATTTTGCCGTCCACACCATCGCTCATCGAGTACACTCTGTCTGATTCTGCAGACGTCCGCGCTTTGGCACCACACCTGGGCTCGCTGTGCGGACAACCCGTTCGCCCCAGGCCGGAGGGGAAAGACATGCTGAAAGGTTTTCGTGACTTTATCCTGCGCGGCAATGTGATGGATCTTGCCGTGGCCGTCATCATCGGTGCCGCGTTCACGCAGATCGTGAACAGCCTGGTGAAGAACCTGATCAATCCGCTCATCGCCGCCATCGTGAACAAGCCCGACTTCTCGAACATCTTCTTCACCTTCCACGGCGGCAAGTTCACGATCGGCGATTTCATCAACGACGTGATCTCGTTCCTGCTCATCGCGGCGACGGTGTACTTCTTCTTCGTGCTGCCCATCAACGCGCTGATGAGAAAATTCAATCCGCCCAGGGCGGAGCCGCCGAAGACCCGCGCCTGCCCGGAATGCCTGGCGGATATCCCGCTGGCGGCGTCGCGCTGCTCGCACTGCACGCAGCCGGTCGCCCCCCAGAAAGTTCCGGCCTGATCTCAACTCCCCGGCGTCACCGCCCCCGCGCCGGGGCCCCTCTCCGTACCTTCGCGGCCCGGTGATACCCTTGCAGGTTATTCACCCGCTTCCCCGGCCCTGAGGAGTCCTGTTTGCTCCCTTCGCGTCTCGCGCTGCTCTTCGCGTCCCTCGCCCTCTCTGCATTTGCTTTCACCCGCGCACAATCCGCGCCCACGTCCACATTTTTCGGCTACAGAGATTTCAGCGCGGAGCAGGCCAAAATCGATCAGCAGTTCCTGGCCGTTCCCGACGCGAAGCTCGCCGGCCAGGAGTTAAAGACCCTCACCGCCGAGCCGCACGTCGCCTCCACGCCCGAGGACTACAAAACCGCCGAATACGTCGCCTCGAAGTTCAAAGAAGCCGGCCTGGATACCCGGATCGTCCCCTACAAAGCCTGGCTGAATATGCCAAAGCAAGTCAGCGTGGAAGCATGGAACGCTGAAGGCAAGTTGCTCATGAAGGGTCCCGTGCCTGAGCATGTCGGCGGCAGCGATCGCTGGCAGAACGATCCCCGCGTGCTGCCTGCCTTCAACGGCTCGTCGCCTTCCGGCGATGTCACCGGTCAGGCCGTCTATGCGAACTACTGCAGCCCGGAAGACTTCGACAAGCTCGCCGGCATGGGCATCGACTTCAAGGGCAAAATCGTGCTCTGTCGCTACGGCGCCAATTTCCGCGGCGTCAAGGTCTATGTTGCCCAGCAGCACGGAGCCGCCGGCGTGCTCATCTATTCCGATCCCGCCGACGACGGCTACTTCCGCGGCGATATGTATCCGCACGGCCCCTGGCGTCCGGCCACCGCGGTACAGCGCGGATCGGTCCAGTACCTCTTCCGCTATCCCGGCGACGCGCTCACCCCCGGCGTCGCTTCCACCCCGGACCTTCCCGCCGACAAGCTGCTGAAGCCCGAAGAGGCTGCCAACCTGCCGACCATCCCCTCCGAGCCGATCTCCTGGCATGATGCCGCTCCGATCCTCGAAGCCCTCAACGGCCCCGATGCTCCGCGGGAATGGCAGGGCGCGCTGCCGTTTACCTATCACGTCGGCCCCGGCGTCAGGGTGCACCTCCTCCTCAAAATGGATTACCAGTACCGCACCATCTGGGACGTCATCGGCACCATCGACGGCGCCACCTTCCCCGATGAGTGGGTCATCGCCGGCAATCATCGCGATGCCTGGGTCTACGGCGCGGTCGATCCCAACAGCGGCACCGTGGCCATGCTCGAGGCCGTGCACGGCGTGGGCGCGCTCCTCAAACAGGGATGGAAACCCAAACGCCGCATCGTCTTCTGTAGCTGGGACGGCGAAGAAGAGGGACTCATCGGCTCCACCGAATGGGCCGAGGAGCACGTGAACCACCTTGCCCATGCCGTCGCCTACTTCAACACCGATGTCGGCGTTTCCGGGCCCAATTTTGAAGCCGCCGCTGTGCCCTCGCTCCAGCAATTTGTTCGCGATGTCGCCAAACAGGTGCCCAGCCCCAGGGGCGGCACCGTCTACGACTCTTGGAAGCGCACGCAAACCGAAGAAGCCGCGAAAACCAACCCTCCAGTGGAAGAGCATGCCGCGCTTGCCGCGCCCGCGATCGGCAACGATGTCCCCGTCGGCGACCTCGGCAGCGGCTCCGACTACACACCCTTCATCCAGCACCTTGGAGTGCCGTCGACGGATATCGGCAGCACCGGTCCGTACGGCGTCTACCACTCCGTCTTCGATAACTACTCGTGGTTCGTCATGAACGCCGACCCGACCTTCGCCTACGAGCAGCAGATGGCTCGCGTCCTCGGCCTCGAAGTGATCAACATGGCCGATGCCGACGTCCTTCCCTACGACTACGTCACCTATGGCCGGGAGATCGCGGCCTATCTCGACGCAGCGCGGAAGAAAGCCCAGCAAGCGGGCATGACAGCGCTCGACTTCTCCTCCGCGCAGGCCGCCACGCAGAAGTTCATCGCTGCGGCCGGGCAGGCGAAGCAGAAGCAGCAGCACATCGACGACGATTCAACCGCTGCCCTGGCGGCGCTGAACGCACAACTGCGCCAGGTAGAACAGGATTTTCTCTCGAACGCGGGCCTGCCCAGCCGCCCATGGTTCAGGCACACCGTCTACGCACCAGGCGAATACACGGGCTACGCGGCCGTGGTCATTCCTGGAGTGAACGAGGCCATCGACGCGAAGGATCTCGACCGCGCCCAGCAGCAGATGAAGGTCCTGACCGACGCGATCACCCGCGCCGCGTCGACCCTCGAGGGAATTGTGAAGTAGCCATCACTCGCCGTCGGCGGCTGCAGGCCAGTTCAGGACAGACGCGTAATGCTCAACATTGGGTGGCGCTGCGAAAAACGGCCCGATGATCGCGCGCCATTCGCCGAAGCGCGGCGATTCGCGGAAGGCGACCGTGTGCGCCTCCAGTGTCTCCCATTGCACGAGCAGCAGGTAGCGACCCTTCGTTTCCATGCAGCGGCGCAGTTCGTGACGGATGTACCCGGGAGTAGCCGCAATCACCGGCGCAGCGCGCAACATCGCCTCTTCAAAGGCGTGCTCTTGTCCCGGCACCACCTGCAGGATCGCAGCTTCGAGGACCATGTCGTCAGCTCCTGTCCAGGGCCCACGCGCCGCCGCCGACGATCAGCAGAAACATCAGCCCCAGCGCCATACTGAAGTCGGTGCGCGCCTCATGCAGCATCGCCCACACGCCCTGATGATGCAGGATGGGCACCTTCGTCGTCGCAATCGCTGTACCGATGTCGATCAGCAACGGCACCGCCGCGAAGCGCGTCCAGAGCCCAAAGAGAATCAGCGATCCGCACACAATCTCCACGCCGCCCACGACGGCCGCCAGC
>DASSKX010000041.1:0-9909 GCA_035689925.1 Acidobacteriaceae bacterium | reverse complement strand
CGATCAGCTTTCGGGAGTTCGTGCCATCGCTGCGGGCGGCGTAGATCGCGTCTCGAGTGCTGTAGTAAAGGGTGTTCCCATCAGGCGACATCGTGGAGTCGATGGCCAGCATGTCGCCGATGCGGCGGAGCTGGCCTCCGGGCAAGGGTAATTGCCAGATGGCGGCGAGATTCCGATCTTCCGGGGGCCCCTCGACGATGATGCTGGTCCTGTCCGGCGCGATGTCGTCCACGTTGTCCAGATCGAATGGCAAATTCAGCGGAACCGGGTCGCCGCCATTGACCGAGGTTTGCATCAGCAGACCGCGCGGTCCATCCGTCTCGACGAAGTAGATTCTGGATCCATCGGTGAGGATCGGATTGGGCGGCCCACCCAGGTCGAAGCTCTTCGGCTTGCCGTCATTGGTCAGTTGTGTCGTGCCCAGCGGCTGCGGGGGCGCCAGCGTGGGACGTAGAAGCCAGGCGATTGCGAGAATCAGGATGATAGCAACCGGCGCTATCCAGAGGAGTGGCTTTCTGCGGGGCTGTACGGCAGTTGCCGGTCCACTCTGCATAAGAGCTGCCGGAAGAGAGACGGCACTGGCCGGACCGGCGTGGATACTGCTGCGGCCGGAGTCGGTGTCGCGCTTCAGCCGCTTCAGGTCCGCTCGGATATCTGCCGCATGCTGGTACCGAAGATCGGGATCCTTCTCGAGCGCCTTGTTGATGATTTCCTCGAGGGCCAGCGGCAAATCGGGGTTGAGCCGGACGGGCGACAGCGGCGCGCGATTGAGGATGGCTTCGAAGATCAGGCCGGTGCTTTCGCCCCGAAAGGGCATGGCCCCAGTGACCATCTCGTAGAGGACCACTCCGAACGAGAACAGGTCGCTGCGGGCGTCTACTTCTTTACCGCGCACCTGCTCGGGCGACATGTAGGCGATCGTGCCCATCGCCGACCCCGGACTGGTGAGGTGTTCCTCGGTAACGGTTGAGGCGCTGGCGGAAGCATGCGCTGTCGCGGCGACTTTGGCGAGACCGAAGTCCAAAATTTTGGCATGACCGCGGCTGGTAACAAAGAGATTCGCCGGCTTGATGTCGCGGTGAACGATGCCGGCCGAGTGGGCGGCATCCAGAGCATCGGTGATCTCGATCGCGAGGGTGAGTGCCGTCTCGAGGTCAACAGCGCCGCGCGCAATGCGCTGGCGCAGTGTCATGCCTTCGAGAAACTCCATAGCAAGGAAGGCGTGTCCTTCCACTTCGCCGATCTCGTAAATGGTGCAGATGTTGGCATGGTTCAGCGCGGAGGCGGCTTTCGCTTCGCGGCGGAAGCGCGCGAGTGCCTGCGCGTCCCCCGCTACGTTGTCGGGGAGAAACTTGAGCGCGACGAGACGCTCGAGCCGGGTATCCTGCGCCTTGTAGACAACACCCATCCCGCCGGAGCCGATCTGATCGAGCAGCTCGTACGGGCCTACAACCGTTCCTGGAGCGATCGCCATGGAGTGGCCCGATTATAGGAGGATTTGCCGGAATACGCCGAAGATTTGGGGAATCTTGAAGAGGTTAAGACCTTCTGCAGGCCAGCCGTCTCCACTCGACAGCGCAAAAGGTCTTTCTTGTAAGCAACGGCTGCCCACCGCCCGGACACGGCGGCGGCGGCCGATCGCGCAGTAACGCTATAATCGGGCCACCTCGAAACAGGCAGGAGGCGCATGGCGCTGGCTCCCGGAGCGACGCTCGGGCCGTATGAACTGCTGGAGCAGATTGGCTCCGGCGGGATGGGCGTTGTGTATAAGGCGGAGGACAGCCGACTGGGGCGATTCGTCGCGCTGAAGTTTCTGCCGGATGAGGTGGCGCGCGATGCGCAGGCGCTGACCCGGTTTCGGCGAGAGGCGCGCGCGGCATCGGCCCTGAGTCATCCGAACATTTGCACGATTTACGACATCGGCGAGCAGGACGGCTATGCCTGGATCGCCATGGAGTATCTGGACGGCACGGATCTGCGGCGGCGGATGACCGCGCGGCCGCTCGATCTGGAGACGGCGCTCTCGCTGGGGATCGAGATTGCCGATGCGCTCGATGCGGCGCATGCTTCGGGGATTGTGCATCGGGACATCAAGCCGGCGAACATTTTTGTGACCAGCCGGGGCCATGCGAAGGTGCTGGACTTCGGCCTGGCGAAGGTGGCCGCGGTGGCGGGTCATCCGGTGGCCGCGGCGGATTCGCCGACGATGACCGAGGAGCAGCTGACGAGTCCGGGGCAGGCGATGGGGACGATTGCGTATATGTCTCCGGAGCAGGTGCGCGGGCGCGAGTTGGATGCGCGGAGCGATCTGTTCTCCTTTGGCGTGGTGCTGTACGAAATGGTGTCGGGAGTGCGGCCGTTTCGGGGCGAGACGACGGGGCTGGTGTTCGATGCGATTCTGCATGGGACGCCGCTGTCGCCGGTACGGCTGAATCCGGATCTGCCGCTCGCGCTCGAGCCGATTATCAACAAGCTGCTGGAGAAGGACTGCGAGCTGCGCTACCAGCATGCGGCGGAGCTGCGGGCGGATCTGAAGCGACTGCTGCGGGATACGACGTCGGGGACTGGCGCGGTTTCAGTAGATTCCGGCAAAGTGAGCACGCCGAGCGTGCAGAGCAGCGGGGCGGCGGCTCTAGCTGCGGCGCGGCGGACGAGATGGTGGTGGGGCCTGGCCGCGATTCCGCTGCTGGGAATTGCGTGGCTGCTGCGTCCGGAGCTGCCGCCGCCGCAAATAACGGGAACGGCGCAGATTACTCGTGATGGGGCGCAGAAGACCTTTGACCTGCTCATTCAGAGACCTTCACCGCTGGTCACTGACGGATCACGAGTCTACTTTGTCGAGGGCGGGATACCGAATGGCGTGATCAAGGAAGCCTCCGCGTCCGGAGGTGGTACTGCTCCGCTCGACTTGCCATTTGGGATCATTTTTCTCGACGACGTCGCGCCGGATTCCGCCAGCCTGCTGGTCGGGCAACTTCCCGCTCGCCGAGGTGAGCCGATCCCGCTTTGGCAACTTTCCGTACCGGCCGGACAAGCGAAACGTATTGGCGATCTCAACGGCATCGATGCGACCTGGTCACCGGATGGAAGCACGATCTATTACAGCCGCCCGGAGAACGCCAGCACGATGGCCGTGTATGCTGCCCGGAACGACGGCAGCAATCCGCACAAGCTGTTCAACACGACGGAGCCCCCCTTCTGGCTGCGGGTGTCGCCCGATGGTAAAACTGTCCGGTTCAGCACGCTGGAGAGGGCTAGCGCCAGCACTTCGCTTTGGGAAGCGCACACGGATGGTACGCAGCTGAGGCGGCTGATACCGGCCGGAGGCAGCTTAACAAACGCGTGCTGCGGCAACTGGACGCCGGATGGGAAGTACTTCGTTTTTCAGGCGGTTCGCGACGGGATAACGAGTCTTTGGACGATCCGCGAGACCGGTGACCTGTTTCACCGCGTCCGTCACGATCCGGTCCATCTGACGCAAAGCCTGACGGCAGCGTCCTCTCCGGTGGTGAGCCGGGATGGGCGAAAGGTCTTCTTCATCCAGTCGGAGCGTCGCGGCGAACTGATGCGCTATGACACGAAGGCGCATTCCTTTGCTCCGTTTCTGGACGGCCTGTCGGCTGAAGGTGTGGCTTTCTCTCCGGATGGCCAACGCATCGCGTACGTTGGCTACCCTGATGGCGCGCTGTGGGCGAGCAACATGGACGGCAGTGAGCGGCACGAACTGACCTTTGCGCCAATGGAGGCTGGGCTGCCAAGCTGGTCGCCGGACGGGACCCAGATCGCATTTGCGGGCCGGCAACCCGGTGGGCGCTGGAACCTTTTTCGGGTATCCGCGCAGGGCGGCGTGACGGAGCAGTTGGTGACAGCAGCAAAGGGACTGGAGGATCCGAGCTGGTCACCGGACGGCAATTCTCTGGTCTTTGGCGAGCTCAACGGTGACGCACTGAGCCACGACACCGATGCCATCTACATTCTGGATATGAGGACACGCCAGGTCACAACGATTCCGGGTTCGGCGCATCTCTTCTCACCGCGGTGGTCGCCGGATGGGAAATGGCTGCTGGCGTTGACGGCGAGCAACGACTTCCGATTGAAGGTGTACGAGGTCGCAACGCGGAGGTGGCAGAGCCTTTCTGATGTTGCCAGCGCGTATCCGCAGTGGTCGCCGGATAGCCAATGCGTGACGTTCACGAACGTTTTCGAGCAGAGCCTGCCCGTGTACCGCGTCTGCCTGGCGGATCGCAAAGCGCAACACATCGTGGATCTCAGGTCAATCGGCAAGCTGGCCTTCGGGCGGTTTGGACCGTGGACGGGCATTGCGCCGGATGGTTCGATTCTGGGGCTGCGGGACATCAGCAGCGAGGAGATTTACGCGCTGGATGTGAAGTTCCCGTAGGCGGCGCAGGGCGCAGGATTTCGTGCAGCGATAAGATGGCACCCGGACACTTCTGACCATGCCACACATTCCGACACCCCAGGAGCGGCGCGCGATGGGGCAGGCGCGGCGCAGACAGGTTCACCGGCAGGATCATGCGCGATGGGATGCGAAGCTGCGGCAGCACGATCCGCTGGCGCTCATTGAGGAGTCGATGCGCGGGCGGCTGCAGCCGCTGATCGCGCTGAAGTATGAACGGATGCTGGCGTCGCCCTTTGGATTCTTCCGCGGTGCGGTGCCGGTGATGGCGGCGGATCTGGCGCTGCTGCCGCACACGGGGATCGTGAACCAGATCTGCGGGGACGCGCACGTGCGCAACCTTGGTGCGTTTGCCGCGCCCGACGGGCGGCTGCTCTTCGACATCAACGACTTTGACGAGACGATACGCGGGCCGTTCGAGTGGGATCTGAAGCGGCTGGCGACAAGCCTGGTGCTGGCGTATCGCGAAACGAGCGCGAACAGGGCGAGAGTGAAGAAGTCCGCCGCCGTGGTCGAGAAATTTGTCGCGAGCTACACCAAGCTGATCCAGACGCTGGCCCGCATGCCGGTGATCGAGGTGGCGCGGTACCAGGTGCATCGGCTACAGAGGATTTCTCCGGTGAGCAACGCGCTGCTGAAAGCGGAGCGCGCAACTCCGCTGCACACGCTGGATACCCTGACCGTGGAGACGAAGAAGGGGCGGGTCTTCCGGGATGAGCCGCCGGTGCTGCGACGGCTGACACCGCAGCAGGCGCGTCCGGTGCTGGCGGCTGTGAAGGCATATCGCGACACGCTGCTGCCGGAGCGGCAGCATTTTCTGGCGCAGTACCGGCCGCTGGATGTGGCCTTCAAGGTGGTAGGCACGGGCAGCGTGGGGCTGCGTGACTACCTCGTGTATCTCGAGGGGAACGGTCCGCGGGATCCGCTGTTTTTGCAGGTAAAGGAGCAGCCCGGGTCGGCGTATTTGCCGTACTTGCCGGCGGCGCAGGGACCGGTGCACCATGGCCGGCGTGTCGCCGAGGGGCAGCGAGCGATGCAGTTTCAGTCCGACCCGTTTCTGGGCTGGACGACGATTGCGAACCGCGATTATCTGGTGCGCCAGCTGAACGATCACAAAGCAAATATCGCGATTGAGGATCTGCAGGGGCCGGGGCTGCTGGAGTATGCGGAGATGTGCGGCGAGTTGCTGGCGCGAGGGCATGCGCGCTCCGGCGACGCGTGCGTACTGGCGGGATATTTGGGGAATGGGCAGAAGTGCGCGACGGCGATTGCGAAGTTCGCGGAAGCGTATGCCGATCAGAGCGAGGCGGATTGGGAGGAGTTGAAGAAAAGCAGGGGGTAGCATTTCACCGTATAGCGTTCAGCGGCTCCACGATTCAGATTCATCGCAGCAAATTGTGGTTAGTCCTGCGGGCTTTGGGAGAAATTTTCGCTAACCAGATGAGCCTGGGAGTGGTCGCATATCCGGAGGAGGTGCGCGATGCGGATGGCGTGGTTCACGGTTTGTCTGCTGGCGGGGCCGACGGCGCTGGGGCAGGTACCGGGTCTTGCGGGTCCGGAGGCGCAGGAGCAGGAGCCGGCGGGAATCGTTCGGCCAGGGCAGTCGCTCTTGCTCGCGCAGCAAACGAATCAGTTCGTGCGGCAGACGCAGCCTGCGCCGCAAAGGGCGTGGCCACTGGAACCACCAGCGGTGTTCTCTTTTGTCAGGCCGAAGCCGATGCCGCCGGTGGCGAAGATGGAACCCATCCCGACGCAGTGGCCGAATGCGAAATTCGAGCCGATTCCGACGCAATGGTCGCATCTGCAGGTGGTGCCGCTGGGGCCGCAGCCGGCAGCGGGAGCTGTAACAGTGCTGCCGCGACGCAAATAGCACGATCCGAAGGCGCGAGTTGCCGGAGGCAGTGGCGGAGCGGAACGAAATTCGTTTTCCGGAAGGTGCGCTGTTTGATACACTCGCCGGGCCCGGCGACACTCCCCATCGGCGGGTGACAAGACGACAAATTATTCAGGAGGTGCGCATGCACCCTGGGAATCAGCCTGGGGGTCCGGTGACCCCTGCCCCGATCTTCGAGATGCTGCAGGCGCATCAGCGCACGGCGGCACTGAAGGCAGCCATCGATCTGGATCTGTTCACTGCCGTCGGCAACGGACCGGGCGACGTGTCTTCGATCGCGAAGCACTGCTCCGCGTCGGAGCGCGGCATTCGAATCCTGTGTGACTTTCTGGCGATCAACAGCATTCTGGTGAAGGAGGACGGGCATTACCGGCACAGTGCGGTGAGTGCCGCATTTCTGGATCCGCGGTCGCCTTCCTCCCTCGCGTCCATTGCGCAGTTCCTGGGAAATCCGGAGATGCGGAAACCCTACGAGCATTTGGCCGACATCGTGCGGCATGGGCGCTCCAGTCTGCCGGGTGACGGCATGGTGGAAGCGGAGAATCCGGCGTGGGTGCAGTTTGCCGAGACGATGGCGCCGATGATGGCGCCGATGGCGGGTCCGCTGGGCGCGGTTGTTCTCGAGGGACACAACGGGCCGATGCGCGTGCTGGACATCGCGGCCGGGCATGGGCTGTTCGGGATCGAGATTGCGAAACAGAATCCGCAGGCGCATGTCACGGGGCTGGACTGGGCGCCGGTGCTGCGCGTCGCCCTCGAAAATGCGCGCAACGCCGGCGTGCACGAGCGCTATGACATGCTGCCGGGAAGCGCGTTCGACGTGGACTTTGGCGGGCCATACGACGCGGTGCTGCTGACCAATTTCCTGCACCACTTCGATCAGCCGACCTGTGTGAATCTGCTGAAGAAGGTGCGGAGAGCACTGAAGCCGGGCGGCAAAGCGGCCACGCTGGAGTTTGTCCCCAATGAGGATCGCATCTCGCCGCCGATTCCCGCCTCGTTCAGCATGACCATGCTCACCACGACTCCTTCCGGAGATGCGTACACGCTGAGCGAGCTGACGGCAATGTATTCCGACGCGGGGTTTGCCAACATGCAGGCGCATCCGATTCCGATGAGTCCGCATACGGTGGTTGTGGGACACGCCTGAACGGCGCGTGGGAGAATCGGTGCATGAGTGAACTCGCTCTCTGTCTGAACGGCGACAGCGCATTTGCGCCTCCGTCGCACATTCTCGAAAACATCACGGAAGACATGGCGCGGCGGAGCGTCGCGGGCGCTCCGCACAGCATTTATGCCGAAGTGTGGCACATGGCCTACTGGCAGCAGATCACGCTCAACTGGGTGTCGGGGATTGAAACAGCGTGTCCGGCGAGTGCGGCGGAAGGATTTCCGGCGCCCGATGAGAAGGAGAACTGGGAACTGCTGCGGAAGCGCTTCCTCGACGGGACTGAGGAGGCGGCAGCGCTTGCCACGGATGAGCGCGAGGCGGGGCGGCTGAATGAACAAGTGCGGTGTCCGTCGCCAGCAGGCAAACCGGCGCGGACGATGACCGTTCGCGAGCAGTTGGAGAGCCTGGCGTCGCACAATGCCTATCATTTGGGTCGCGTTGTGCTGCTGCGCCAGATGCTGGGGAGTTGGCCTCCGCCTTCGGGTGGATTTACCTGGTGAGAGGACTGGCCCGGAAGACACGAGTGATGAAGAGACGTGAGTTTCTGAAGACCGGGGTTGCTGCTTCGGCGGCGCTGATGGTGGAGCAGACGGGCGCGGCGCAGACCTCTGCGTCGGGCAAGCCGCGGCAGTATTACGAACTGCGAAAGTACCTGCTCGAGCAGGGTCCGCAGGTACAGGGGGCGGCAGAGTACGTCGGCAAAGCGCTGATTCCGGCGCTGAACCGGATGGGGATTACTCCAGTGGGCGCCTTCAATCTGCAGATCGGGCCGGAGACGCCGGCTCTCTATCTGCTGCTGCCGTCGACGAATCTGGAGACGCTGGTGAACGTGCGGCTGCGCTTGCAGGAAGACGAGACGTTTCAGGCGGCGGCGGCTTCGTTCTGGAATGCTCCGGCGACGAATCCGGCGTTTGTGCGCGTGGAGAGCACGCTGCTGATCGCGTTTGAGGGGTGGCCGGAGATTACGGTGCCTCCAACAACGGCGCAGAAGGCGAAGCGGATTTTTCAGATGCGGACGTATGAGAGTCCGAGCCTGCGCGACCATGCGCGCAAGGTGCAGATGTTTCACGCGGGAGAGTTTGAGATTTTTCGGAAGTCGGGATTTTGGAATGTGTTTTTTGGGGATGCTCTGATCGGCCCGCGGCTGCCGCACCTGACCTACATGCTGAGCTATACAGAGCTGGCGCAGATGGATGAGCTGTGGGGGAAGTTCCGGAACGATCCGGAGTGGAAGAAGCTGCAGCAGCGGCCAGAGTTCAGCTACGAACCGATCGTGAGCAACATTACGAATCTGGTGCTGGCGCCGACGGAGTATTCGCAGATTTGAGTCGGCAGCCGACACCGGGTAGGCAGGAGACGGCAATGCACCGAGTGGCGGCGAGGGGAGCGGGGGCAAGCGCGGGGCAGAGCGCGGGGTACTCGGGGACTCCGCTGTGGAAGAAGCTGGGCGTGCGCGAGGGGCAGCGGACGTGGCGGTCGAAGATGCCGGAAAGCGTGGCGACGGAGATTGCGTCAGGCGGCGTGCGGCCGGCGGTGATGCGGAGTCCGGTGGCGGGGCTGGAGATGGCGCATGTGTTCGTGACGCGGCGGCCGGAGTTGGCGGGGCATCTGGCTAGGCTGCGTCCGCTGCTCGCGCCGGCGGGCGTGGTGTGGGTGTCGTGGCCGAAGAAGGCCTCCGGCGTGGCGACCGACGTCACCGAGGATGTGGTGCGTGCGGAGTGTTTGCCGCTGGGGCTGGTGGATGTGAAGGTCTGCGCGGTAGACGCGACGTGGTCGGGGCTGAAGCTGGTGATCAGGAAGACGGAGCGGAGTTAGGTCCAGTCCCATTCGGGATCAGAGGCTGCGGAGTCAAAGCGGTGCGCCGGACAGTATCGCGCAAACGCAAAAAGCCCGCTCCGAAGAGCGGGCTTTTGTGACTATGCCGGCGATCACCTAATCTCCCACACACTTTCGCGTGCAGTACCATCGGCCCAGCGAGGCTTAACTTCCGTGTTCGGGATGGGAACGGGTGGGACCCTCGCGGTATGGTCACCGGCAAACTTGAGCGACGCCTGGCGGGTGGTTTCTCCCACGGCTGACCGGGTCCGGACAAGTTCTTCAAACGGACCGAGGATCGGCAAACTGGCGTCACAACTTGCCAGCCCGGAAGCATCGCTTGAGCGAGCTTCCGGACGGAAACGAAATCGACTGGTGGTACAAGGCGTGGTGTTGAGCGTCTCTGTGCAATGCTGCGCAGAGTTAATTCTATGGATAAGCCGAACGGGCGATTAGTACTGGTAAGCTGCACGCATTACTGCGCTTTCACCTCCAGCCTATCAACCAGGTGGTCTTCCTGGGCCCTTCAGGGAGATCTCATCTTGGGGCGTGCTTCCCGCTTATATGCATTCAGCGGTTATCACAACCGAACTTCGCTACCCAGCCGTGCCA
>DASSKX010000040.1:0-7936 GCA_035689925.1 Acidobacteriaceae bacterium | reverse complement strand
GACCGCCGCATCCGATGCTTCTCCGATCCTCGCGGTCAGCCAACTGTGCAAACAATACGGAAGCACCGTCGCGGTGGACGGAGTTTCATTCACCGTGCACCCGCACCAGATCCTGGGGCTGCTCGGTCCGAATGGCGCGGGGAAGACGACGACGATCAATATGATCCTCGGGGTGCTGGAGCCGACGTCGGGCTCGATCCGGATCGACGGCTACGATCTTGCGCGGCAGCGCCGTCAGGCTCTGGGAAGGACGAATTTCGCGGCCGTGTACGCTCCGCTGCCCGGCAATTTGACCGTAGCGCAGAACCTGCGGGTTTTCGGCCTGCTGTACGCGGTGCCTCATCTGCGGCAGCGTGTCGAAGCGGTGCTTGCGGAATTCCACCTCGAGCGCTTTCGCGACACCAAGTGCGGCGTGCTCTCGTCCGGCGAGCAGACGCGCGTGGCGCTGGCGAAGGCCATGCTCAATCAGCCTCGTCTGCTGCTCCTCGACGAGCCGACGGCTTCTCTCGATCCGGCGACGGCGCGTGAGATTCGCGCGGAGATCAAGGAATTCGCGCGTCGCACGGATGTTGGCGTGCTCTGGACGTCGCACAACATGATGGAAGTGACGGACGTGTGCCATCGCGTGATGTTTCTGTCACGCGGGAAGATTCTGCTCGAAGGCGATCCGCGAGAGCTGCCGGCAGGCTACGGCCGCGAGACGCTTGAGGACTTATTTGTGGCAGTTGCGCGCGAGCCGCTGACGCTCCGGCCGTCGGAGGAGGAACTCTGATGCGTTTGTTTGCGCGCAGGACGGCGGCGCTCCTGCTGCGGCAGTTTTATCTGCTGCGGGGCAGTCCGGCGCGCGTGATACCGCTGTTCGCCTGGGTGGCGATTGACATTGTGCTGTGGGGATTCATCACGCGCTACCTGAACTCCGTATCGGCATCCAGGTTCAATTTTGTCCCGGCCATGCTGGGGGCGGTGCTGCTGTGGGACTTCATGGCGCGGGTAATGCAGGGGATTACGACGGCGTTCCTCGAAGATGTGTGGTCGCGTAACTTTCTCAACCTGTTCGCTTCGCCATTGTCGGTGTCCGAATATCTGTCGGGGCTGGTGCTTTCGAGCATTGCGACGAGCAGTGTCGGCCTGGTGGTGATGATTGCGCTGGCGACGCTGGTCTTTGGCTTGTCATTCTTCGTGTACGGCGCGATGCTCGCGGCCTTTCTGCTGGTTCTGTTTGTCTTCGGGATTTCGCTGGGCATCTTTGGGGCGGCGCTGGTGCTGCGCTTCGGTCCGGCGGCGGAGTGGTTCATCTGGCCGATTCCGGCGTTCATTTCGCCGCTGGCGTGCGTCTTTTACCCGCTGGCTACCCTGCCCCGCTGGATGCAGGCGCTGGCGCGGCTGATCCCGCCGAGTTATGTGTTCGAGGGGATGCGCGGGGTGCTGATGGGGCACCGCGTCCTCGGATTAACGCTGGCGATCGGCGCAGGCCTGGCGGTGCTTTATCTGCTGTTGATGGGGCGCACATTCACCCACGTTTACCGGCATGCGGTAAAAACGGGGCTGATCGCGCGGTACAGCGCGGAGACGGTGTCATAAGGCGGCGAATGTGGGTGTCCAGGCAGCGATCGCCACGTGCAACTTCGGGGTGAACCTAACGTAACGGGACGAGCTTTAGTGTGCTGAATAAAGACTTGCTCCCCTGGTGATTGGCCCCTACAGTAGAGCATCAGAACTCCCCAAGAGGCAGGTTATGAGGCCCCCAACTCGGATACCTGAACAGATCGATGAGCAAGAAGCGGTATTCGCTTTATTTCGGGATTGCCGTTACCCTGGCATCCCTTCTCCCCACGGGCTGCGGTACAGAGATAGCCGGATCCCATAATCCCAGCGCGTATGCGGATGAAGCGGCGATCACAGGGCCATGGATCCGCGGCTTTACGCCGGCCGGGCAATCCGCGAACGTTCATGCGAACCAGGGCTACGCCTATGGCACGGCGATCGATGGCACGGATCTCCACTATTTCTTTGCCAGCGGAGTTCTGGCGCTGAGCAGTAGCTATTTGACGCTTACGCCGGTTGTGAGTACCGATCCGCTGCTGCCCAACACGGATCATCAGGGAGCGGGTGATTACTACGAGGGGCGGGTGTACTCGGTGGTCCAGGACTGGCATGGCTGTTCTGTCCCGGACGGGCCTATAGACGTCGAAGTCTTTGACGGAGCGAGCCTGGCGCGGCTGAGCAGCGCTGACATAACGGCGTCTCAGCCCGAGGCTTCCGGCATCACCATCGACGGGCACACGGGCAAGGCGATCGTGAGTTCCTACTGCGTGCCGGATAAGCTGTTCGTCTACGATCGGACGAACTGGCAGCTGGAGGGGACCATCCCGCTGCCCATTCGTGTGGCTCACATTCAGGGCGTCAGCTGGCGGCGTGGCTTTGTCTACATCGGCAATGCAGAAGGCCAACTGTACGGGCTGCGGATGTTCGACGGCACGATGCGCCTGCTGCTCTCCACCGGCATCCAGGGCGAATTCGAGGGACCGGATTTCCATTCGGCACAGCTTCGGTGGCTCGCGAATGATGCGACCGGACATTACCTCTACCTGTTTAATCCGGTGTACTGAAGCAAATCTGCGCGGGCGCGGGGGGCGCCGGTTCTGAATGAGCGGCGCAGGCTGCCTTTCCAGGGCTGCCCTGACAGCCGATAATCGAGGAGAATGGCTCGCCAACGCTCCTCACGCCCGCATCATCACGCCTCCACCGCCCCCGGCAGCGGGGGAATTGAGGCATCTTCCCTTCCAGTCATTGCGATTGTCGGCCGGCCCAACGTGGGCAAATCAACCCTGTTTAATCGGCTGACGGGTAGCCGGCGCTCGATTGTTGGCGATGAACCTGGCATCACGCGGGACCGGATCTACGGCGACGTCAGCTGGAACGGGCGGACTGCCCGGCTAATCGATACCGGCGGGATCGTCCCCGATGACGAGGCGCTGATCCCTGCCGAGATCTTCCGCCAGGCACGGTTTGCGCTGGAGGAGGCGCAAGCCATCGTGATGGTGGTGGACGGACGGACGGAACTGGCGGCGCCCGATCTGGACCTGGCACGGCTGCTGCTGCGCCTGGGGAAGCCGTTGTTCCTCGCTGTGAACAAGATCGATGCGGAGGGGATGGATGCTGCGGCGGAGAACTTCCGGCAGCTTGGGATCCGGAATCTGATCGCGGTCTCGGCCGAGCACGGCCATAATGTTGGGGATCTTCTGGATGAGGTCTTTGCCGTGCTCCCGGCGGGAGACGGCGAGAGCGCGAGTGAAACAGCGGTCGAAGAGGGCGCTTCGGAACCAGCAGCACATCGAACCCACGGCGAATTTGAGCAGCACGAGACGCGTGTGGCCATTATCGGCCGGCCCAACGTCGGCAAATCCACGCTGCTGAATGCGCTGACCGGGACATCGCGGGCCATTGTCTCGCCCATCGCTGGAACCACTCGTGATGCCGTCGACGAGGTGATCGACTACAAGGGCAAATCGCTCCGCATCGTCGATACGGCGGGCATTCGGCGGAAGGGCAAGACGAAGCTGATGGCCGAGAAGCTGTCGGTCGTGATGGCACGGCGGCATCTGGAATCGGCGGATGTGGCGCTGCTGGTGATTGACGCGACGGAAGGGGTTACCGCGTCGGACGCGACGATTGGCGGGTATGCGCACGAAAGCGGACGAAGCGTGGTGATCGTGGTCAATAAATGGGACCTGGTCACGACGGGCCGAACGGACGGCAAGCCACCCGCGGACAAGGCCATTTTCGAGCGGCAACTGAGGGCGGTGCTGAAGTATCTGAGCTACGCTCCGGTGCTGTTTATTTCGGCGACGGAGGGCCGGAATGTCTCGCGGGTTCTGGACGAGGTGCTGAAGGTGGCGGCGGAGAGGCGGAAGCGCGTGTCCACCGGGCAGATGAACCGGTTCCTCGAGAAGATCGATTTCCAGCGTGCCAGCGTGCCGATGGCGAAGCGGATCCGAATTTTCTACATGACCCAGGCTGCGGTGGCGCCGCCGACGTTCGTGCTGTTCACGGATCGCGATGTGAAGCTGCATTTTTCGTTTGAGCGCTTCCTCGAGAATCAGATTCGCGCGGCGTTCGGCTTTGCAGGATCGCCGATCTGGTTTAAGGTACGCGCGCGGAACAAGGCTGCTGCTGCGTCGGCATGACGTGGCAACGCGATTCGTCGGAATGTTGTCTTATTGATTAAGAGGTAACGCTTCAATCCCGAAGAAGGAGGATGAATGTCCACTCGCTGGACGCAACCAACTGAATCGGAAACCAAGCGAAACGTCTTAAAAAGCCCCAAAGTTGGCGGACGGGAGGCTCGCGCTGTGACCACGCCTTTCCGGCCGCTGCTGGAATTTCAGCCTCTCTACTTTGGAGGCGAAGTTACCGCGGGCTAAGGTGCTTCCGTGGCTGAAGCGGAGTTCGGGCAGACAAGAAGCAGAACCGGTCTGAATAGCCGGAATAAACAGCAGAGTCGCCGGACTATTGGTACGCAAGCCACTGGAAGCAAAGGCAGGAATCTCCAGCGTTTTCTGCCATCCTTTGATGACTTGACCCGACGGGATCGGATTGTCCTGCGGTCGGAACCGCAGGAAGAGATTTGAATCACCCGGGCCTCCTTAAAAAGAAAGGGCGAGTTGTTCGAAAACGGACAACTCGCCTTTTTGTTGTCAGTATCCCCTGCTGACAAGAAACTAAGTCGTCATCGTTCGCTTACGTTTTTTGAAGCGCTCTCCCTTTCTCCTGAATCCAAAGATCGCTATTGACAGGTGTGAAAGCAGCAGTTGCTGCTGTCGTATCCTGAAGGGTTCCCTTCTTCGAAATTTTTGCAGTTCGATCCGAGCGGTTCCGAGGACCAGTTTTGAAAACGCACGCACAATTCGCTATTTTTGTTCTCTCGTCGGCAGTTGCGGCAGGTCTGGCTGGCTGCACAAACGCTCAGTCGAAACAGGCGGCGCCTCCTGCCGGGCAGGCGATGCCGGTGCAGACCCTGACGGTAGCGGCTGCTCCGGTGCCCACCAGTGACGAATACGTCGCAACCATTAAGTCGCGGCGGTCGGCGACGATCAACCCGCAGGTTGACGGAAATCTGACGCAGATCCTTGTCCACTCGGGCGAACACGTCCGAGCCGGGCAGTTGCTGATGCAGATCGATCCTGCGAAGCAGGAGGCGACGGTCGCGTCGCAGGCCGCTACGGTCCAGCAAAAACTCGCGGCTTATAAGTACAACCAGGTCGAGGTGGAACGGCAAAGAAAGCTGCTGGCTGCGGGCGTGATCAGCAAAGATGCGGCTGACCAGGCGGAGCAGGCTTATGCCAACACCAAGGCCGATTATGAAGCGGCGGTCGCGCTCCAGAATCAACAGGAGAAGCAACTCGCCTACTACCGGATTACGGCGCCATTCGATGGAATTGTAGGCGACATTCCGGTGCACGTTGGGGATTACGTTTCTTCGCCCACGATGCTGACCACGGTGGATGAGAACAAGGATCTCGAGGCTTACATCTATATTCCGACGGAACGGGCCGCGTCGGTGCGCAACGGGCTGGGCGTGGAGATTGTCGATAACCAGGGCAAGCCTATTGAGAATACGTCGATCGACTTTGTCTCGCCGCAGGTGGACAACCAGCTTCAGGGCATCCTGGTGAAGGCGCCGGTGCGATCGCCGGCTCTGCGCACTGCGCAGCTGGTGAAGGCGCGGGTGGTCTGGGGTGTTACGAACAAACCGATCGTCCCGGTACTTGCGGTGACGCGCCTCGGTGGGCAGGCCTTTGTCTATGTTGCGCAGAGTGCGGGGAATGGAAGATTTGTCGCACATCAGCAAGCCGTCTCTCTGGGAGACACCGTTGGCAACAACTACGCGGTACTCGGCGGACTCACAGACGGCGACAAAGTTATCGTTTCGGGCACACAGATGCTGGTCGACGGCATGCCGGTGATGCCCCTTCCCGGAGCGCCGGCCGGTGGCAATAATACCCGTCCTGGCGCCTAAACCTGGAACTCAATCCCTGGTCACCGGAAGAACTGCGAGGCTCGCTTGGTAGATTTTTTCATTCACCGCCCCGTCTTTGCCACGGTTTGCGCCCTGCTGATTGTTCTCGCCGGCGCGGTAGTGATCCCGACACTGCCTATCTCTTTATATCCGCAGCTGGCGCCACCCCAGGTGACGGTCGTCAGCAACTACGTGGGCGCCAACGCGCAGACCGTCGAATCCGCCGTCACCATTCCACTCGAAGAGCAGATTAACGGCGTCGAAGGGATGCATTACATCTCTTCGGCCAGTTCCAACGACGGAACCAGCGCGATCACCACCACGTTCCGCAGTGGCTACGATCTGAATATCGCGGCCGTCGACGTGCAGAACCGGGTGCAGGCAGCGCAGGGGCGGCTGCCGCAGGCGGTGAAGAACACCGGCGTTACGATCAGCAAGGCCAATTCGAATTTCGTCTTTGCCGCTGCGTTTGTATCGCCCGACAAGCGCTATTCGAACCTGTTTATCAGCAACTATCTCGATGTTTACGTCCGTGACGCCCTGAAGCGAATCCCCGGAGTCGGCGATGTTCTGATTTTCGGCGAGCGCAAATACGCGATGCGGCTGTGGATCGACCCCGACCGGCTGGCCGCGCGCGGGCTGACCGCCACGGATGTGGCCAACGCGCTGACGGAGCAGAACGTCGAAATTCCGGCGGGTCAGATTGGCCAGCCGCCCTCGGACACGACACAGTCATTTCAGATTCCGGTGCGCGTCGTGGGCCGGCTCAGCGATCCGCGGCAGTTTAACAACTTAATTCTGAAGAGCACCCCGGGGGGCATCGTCCGCTTTGGGGATGTGGGCCACGCTGAACTGGGCGCAGAAACCTACTCCACAGACATGAAGTACAACGGTCAAACGACCGTCGGCGTGGGCATTCAGCAGCTGAGCAACGCGAATGCGCTCGAGGTCGACAGGCTGGCCAAAGCCGAACTGGACCGGCTCTCGAAGAACTTTCCTCCGGGGCTTCAATACGTCATCCCCTTTGATACAACGACGGTGGTCGGCGATTCCATCCGCGAAGTCGTCGTCACGCTGGGCGAAGCCATTGCGATCGTCGTGGCCGTCATCTTCCTGTTCCTGCTGGACTGGCGCGCGACGATCATTCCAGCGATCACGATTCCGGTATCGCTGGTTGGCACCTTCGCGTTTATCAAGATCTTCGGGTTTTCGATCAACTCCCTCACGATGTTCGGCATCACGCTGGCGACTGGTCTCGTCGTAGACGACGCCATCGTGGTGATCGAAAACGTGCAGCGCCACATCTCCCAGGGCGATCGGGAGCCGCATCACGCCACCTCGGCCGCCATGCGCGAGGTCACCGGCGCGGTGATCGCGACATCGCTGGTGCTGATCTCCGTGTTTCTGCCGGTTTCGTTCTTTCCGGGAACGACGGGCATTCTGTATCGGCAATTCGCGCTGACCATTGCCTTCTCCATCGCGATTTCGGCATTCAATGCGCTGACCTTGTCGCCTTCGCTGGCCGCTCTGATCCTGCGGGGCGAAGGAGTCAAGCATGGGCTCTTCGGGTACATCGATCGAGGTCTGCGCGCCATCAACCGCGGGTATCGGCACCTGACTCATGGTGTCCTGCGCGTGCGTTATCTGGTCCTGTTGCTGTTCTTCGTCGGGCTGACTGGGGCCGTGTGGCTCTACATGCGGGTTCCCACCGCTTTCCTGCCGAGCGAAGACCAGAACTATCTGATGTGCATCGTCCAGGCGCCTCCTGGCGCTTCGCTGAGTTACACGGCCGGCGTGGCAGAGCGAGCCACCGAGGTAATCCGCGCGGACAAGGATGTCTACGGCACCTTCGCCGTGATGGGGTTCAGTCTCTCCGGGGCCAGCCAGTCGAATTTCGGCCTGATCTTCGTGCCGCTG
>DASSKX010000039.1:0-2472 GCA_035689925.1 Acidobacteriaceae bacterium | reverse complement strand
GGGCGACGGTGGCGACGCGCGACGGGAAGAGCGCGAGATCCAGCGCATGCGGCCAACTTTCGACGTTCACCGGCAGAGTCGGATCGATGCCGGTGAGCATTGTGCTGAGCGCTCCGGCCATCTCGGTCGCGGTACGATTCGAGCGCACGACCAGGGTCACATCATTTTCGGGATACTGCCCGAGGGGCCAGAACATCGCGGGCTTTGGCTCCTCGGTCATGGAATCGTACTTTCCGTCCTCGACGACGCCGATGACTTCATGGTCGGTTGGACCGGGCATGGTGAAATGGCGGCCCACTGCCGGTGCATTCCCGAAGAGCAGATGCGCGAGTCTCTGATTGATGATCGCCACTTTCGGATGATTCTCGTCGTCGGACCAGGTGAAATCGCGACCGGCGAGAAGGCGCGTCTGCGCGGCGGTCAGGTAGCCGGGCGAGATGTTGTAGTACTTCGCGACGGCAACGCTGTTGGAGCCGCGGAAGTCCGTCGTTCCGGCGCGGAAGACCGGCGTGCTGCTGCCTCCGGCGTTGAGCGGGACTTCGTCGATGGTTCCCACGGCGGTGACGCCGGGAATCTGCTGCGCCTGCTCGATCATGTGCTTCTGCACGGGGAAGGCGCTTTTGTCGGTGTACCCGGCCATCTTCATCTGCATGCTCGCGAGGGTCACGTCGCGGGGCTGGAAGCCGAGCGACGCGTTCAGGGAGCGCTGCATCCCGCGGACGCCGACGAGAGCGCAGGTCACGAGCAGCGCGCACAAGGCTACCTGCACGCCGAGCAGGACATCGCGCACGCTGAGACGGCGGATGACCGGCTGGCTCGTGCCTTTCATCGCCTGCATGGCGTCGGTCTTCCAGATCTGCCGTGCCGTGAGCAGAGCCGGCAGAACGCCGCTGGCTGCGGCCAGCAGCACCGCCAGGCCGTAGACGCGCGCGTCGGCGACCACGGTGACGTGAATCGGGTACTGGGGGATGGGGTGCCAGACGCTCAGGATGCGGAGCAGCCATCCGGCGACCACGGCACCGGCGACACCACCGATTGCGGAGAGGACGACCGCCTCCGCCAGGACCTGTCGCAGGACGCGCCAGCGGCTCGATCCGATGGCGATGCGCACGGCCAGTTCCCGCTCACGATCGGCCGCCCGCGCTGCAAAGATGCTGGCGAGGTTGACGCAGGCGGCTGCGAGTACCAGCAGCGCCAGGAAGAGGAGGCCGGCGAGAAACTGCCGCGCGGCCGGTCCCAGTTCATCGCCGAACATTCCGGGGTCAACGAGGCGGATGCCGAACCCGTCGTCGAGCACCGGGTTTACTTTTTGCATCTGCGCGGCGACGCGGTTCAGGTCGTCCGTAGCCTGTTGCCGGGTGAGGCCGGGCTGCAATGCGCCAACGACGAAGAGGCTATGGTTGTAGCGCTTGTCGAGGAAGTTGTAGCCGTCGACCTGCTCCTCGTTGACGATCGGCATGAACAGATCCGGCCAGAGGAACAACTCCGTCCCGTGGAACTCCGGCGCGGCGACGCCGATGATGGTGAACGGATGCTTGTTGAGGTCGACCGTCGTGCCGATGACTCCGGGATCGGCTCCGAAGCGGGAGCGCCAGAACGCGTCGCTCAGCACCACGTATGGCGCGGAGTTCGGCCCATGCTCATCGCTCGCGTGCAGCACGCGGCCGAGTTCCGCATGGACGCCGAGCATGTCGAAGTAGTTCCCGGAGACTTCATAGCTCCAGCTCCTCTGTGCCGCGCCGTGGGTGCTGACGCCGAGCTCGGTAATGCGATAGGCCGCCATCGCGCTGAGTGTTTTATTCCGCGACGCGAGGTCCGCGTAATCCGGGTAGGAGTGGTTCGTGTAGCCGTGCTCTTTGTGCACGAGCATGACCAGCCGCTCCGGATGGGGGACGTTGAGAGGCCGTAGGACCGCGGCGTTCAGGACGCCAAAGACGACCAGATTGGCGGTGATCGCCATGGTGAGGGTGACGACCGCGGTGAGAGCGAATCCCGGCGAGTGCCGCAGCCGGCGCGCTGCGATTTTCAGGTCGTTGCCCAGATCACGCATGGAGAACCTCGCTTGCAGACAGATGTTCAGTCAGACAGAAAGCACCGAGGCTGCCACTCCGCGCCGCGCTATAACTGCCGGGGAATCCGGTGGATAGGATGTTGTTCGCGCCGGCATCGAAAGCGGTTTCTGTCCGTTTTTGTGGCGTGCGTCCATTCGCGGACAGGCGCCGGCTCTGTCGCCTGGTTTTCCTACACCATTAAGGCTATCCCCTATACCCTGTGTTCAATGATCCGGCACGCGCTTCTGGCACTTGCGTTCATCTCACTGATGAATCCGGCTGGCGCTGCGTCTCGACGCCAGGACACGGGATTCCTCAATCGAAGCATCGAGGTGAGCGGCAGCCTGCGCCGCTACATGGTGTATGTGCCGGAGAACTGGAATCGCGCGCAGAGCTGGCCTGTGATCCTCTTTCTGCACGG
>DASSKX010000038.1:0-2275 GCA_035689925.1 Acidobacteriaceae bacterium | reverse complement strand
GTGGCTGGCACATCACATGGCGTTCGTTCGCGGACAGCTCGATCTGAGCGAGGGCGATGCGGCGCAGCTGCGCGTGCAGCTGGAGCATGCGAGTCGCATTGTGGGCGTGATGACGTCGCCGGATGCCTCGCACATCGTGCTGAGCGAAACGCGGCTGACGGCGCATCCGGTGGGCGAGGTGAGCTGGCAGAAGAGCAAAGGTGCGCTGGTGTTCATTGCCGCGGGATTGCGGCGGCTGCCGGAGGATAAGACGTACGAGCTGTGGCTCGTGCCGACGGGCGGCAAGGCTCCGATCCCGGCGGGCTTGTTCCGGCCGAATGCGACGCACGGGGCGACGGTGGTGCTGCCGCCGATTCCGGCAGAGACCGATGCGAAGCTGTTCATGGTGACGGAGGAACCGCTGCATGGGTCGACGACGCCTTCGCTGCCGATTGTGATGGAAGGGCAGTAAAGGCAGGGAACACGGGATCACTGATTCCCGGAGTGGCCGGATCGTGCGGGGGCCAGGTGGCGCAGCTTGTCGGGATTGCGCACCACGTAGAGCGCTCGTATGACGTCACCGTAGATTTCGAAGGCCGCCGTTTGTACCGGCCCTTCGGGCGCATCGACGATAAGGCCGGGCAAGCCATTGATGGAACCGAAGCGCAGCTTGAAATCTTCACGCCACCAGGCGCCAGGGCGTTTGCGGGAGGCATCGACCAGGAACTGCGCTACCCGGTCGGCGCCTTCGATCACGTTCTGCGCCGCGCGCACTTTGCCGCCGCCGTCGGTGACGACGCGGACGTCGTTCGCCAGCATCTGCGTCAGCGCATGCAGATCGCCGGACTGGGTTGCCGCTGCGAATGCGGACAAGAGCTGCGCATGTTTCGCATCGAAGCCCTCCTGACGGGCCTGGCTTGTGCCGCGGGGACGCGCTGCGCGAACATTCGCGCGGGCTCTCGTGGCAAGCTGACGGCAGGCGGCCTCGCTCCGCTCCAGCGCGGCGGCCACTTCGCTGAAGGAGAAATCGAAAACATCGTGGAGCAGGAAGGCTGCCCGTTCGAGTGGCGAGAGGCGGTCGAGTATCAAAAGGAGTGCGATGGACAGGTCTTCAGCGAGTTCGGTATGGCTGTCAGGCGTGAGCGCTGCGGTGTCGAGGACGGGTTCGGGCAGCCATGGCCCGACATACTCCTCGCGTCGCGTGCGCGCGGAGGTCAGCATGTCGAGACAAATCCGCGTTGTTGTGGTCATGAGAAACCCTTTCGGCTCCGACACGGTCTCGCGGTCGACGCGATGCCAGCGCAGGTAGGCTTCCTGCACCGCATCCTCGGCGTCAGCCATGGAGCCGAGCATGCGGTAGGCGAGGCCGAGCAGGCGCTTGCGCCAGGGCTCGAAGGTCGCGGCGGGGTTTGCATTCACGCTGGCCGCCTCGTAGCGAGGCCGGTGCGGCGGCTGCGGGCCAGAGCGATTCCGCCGAGGGTGAGGGCGATCAGCCCGAGCACAACGGCGGCCGCGCCTCCGACGACTCCGTTGCCTGTGCCGGGACCGCCGTTGGCGACAGCCAAATTCAGGCCTCCATTGAGCGCGGCGATGCAGCCCGCGGCCATGGCGACGATCGCTCCAACGGGTCCGGAGGCGGTGCCGAAACGACCAGCGGGACGAGCCAGGGCCAGTCCGGCCATGATCACGCCGACCAGGGCCAGCATCATGACGGAGGTGGCCCAGAGTCGCCGCGGGGTCAAGCCGTGCACCGTGGTGGCGGCGGGCTGGGAAAGATGCGCGGTGACCAGAACGACATAGACAAGGGCTCCGAACAATGCGGCTGCCGCCACGGCGGCGATCGTCCAGGCAAAAACTCGCTTCATAAATGTTTCCTCCTCCAGTCTCCAGTGGTGGGACGGGACAGCGGCTCGAAGTGTGACATGGGCGCCATCGCTTCCTCTGCGGATTGATGTTTCACCGATTATGGCCAGGCAGCGCGATACACTGTTTCGGGCTTATTCGAAACATGGCTGCAAAACAACCTGTCACACTCGCAGTCGATATTGGCGGCACTGGGCTGAAGGTGCTGCTCCTCAGTCCGGAGGGGCAGCCGCTGACGGAGCGGCTGCGTGTGCCGACTCCGGATCCGCCGACGCCGGCGCGGCTGTTGAATGCGCTCGATCACCTGCGCCAGCAACTGGGCGGGAGCTTCGATCGCGTCAGCGTGGGGTATCCGGGCGTGGTGAAGCAGGGAGTCACGCTGAGCGCGGCCAATCTGCATCCGAAGTGCATTGGATTTCCGCTCCAGGCGGAG
>DASSKX010000037.1:0-6129 GCA_035689925.1 Acidobacteriaceae bacterium | reverse complement strand
CTTGTAGCATTCAAGTCTTGAAAATGGATACGATTCTACCGTGATCGCACCCATTGCCACGGTGGGAATGTTATGTCTCGTTGTAGGAAAAACACAAAGAATATCGGATTTTCTCTCAGGGCATCTCTCGCAATTCTGCGAGTTTATAATCCTTGTCAGTTACGTATACTTGGTGATGCCACGTCCGTGTTGCGGCGACGTCTTCGCTGCGCCGCAACATGGCTCGCCAGCCCCGCATGGCGGCCGACGCGGTTGTGGCGATTGGCGCCGCTGCCGTTCATGCTCCTGCTTTCGGGGTGCAATGGCTTTTCGCTGATCAACTCTGGCGGGCCGATCGGGTCGACCGAGCGTGACCTGATCTTTCTTGCGATTGCGCTCATGCTGATCGTCGTCGTCCCTGTCATCGTGCTGACGATCTATTTCGCCTGGCGCTACCGTGCGAGCAACACGGAGGCGGCCTACACACCCGACTGGGGTTTCTCCGGCAAGATCGAACTGGGGATGTGGCTGATCCCCTGCTGCATTGTGGCGGTACTTGCCACCGTCGCCTGGATATCGGCTCATAGGCTCGACCCCTACAAGCCAATCGATACCGCGGTTAAGCCAGTGCATATCGAGGCGGTCTCGATGGATTGGAAGTGGCTGTTCATCTATCCGGATCTGCACGTTGCGACGATCAACCAGGTGGCCTTTCCCAAGGGCGTTCCCGTCGACTTCAGCCTGACCTCATCGGACGTGATGAACTCCTTCTTCATCCCGCAGCTCGGCGGCCAGATCTACACGATGGCCGGCATGAAGACGAAGCTCCACCTCATTGCTTCAAAGGTCGGCAGCTATGACGGGCTTTCGGCCAATTTCAGCGGCGGCGGCTTTTCCGGCATGCACTTCAAGGCACTGGCGATGACGCAGCGGGATTTCGGCAATTGGGTGCAGAAGGTCCGTAACAGCAGCAGCAAGCTGAATGTCGACCGTTATATGGCCCTGTCCAAGTCGAGCAAGGACGTCCCCGTGACCTACTTCTCCTCGGTCAAGCAGGGCCTCTTTCACGACATTCTGCACCAGTGCTTTGTCGGCGGCAGCAATGATTGCCTGACGGCTGACGCGAGCGCGAGGAAGTAGATCATGCTTGGCAAACTCTCACTTAGCTCGATCCCACTCGACAATCCCATCGATATGGGCGGCGTCGGAGTGATGGTGGTCCTCGTCATCTGCGTGTTGGGGGCCGTCACTTACCTCGGCAAGTGGCAGTATCTCTGGAAAGAATGGGTCACCAGCGTCGATCACAAGCGCATCGGCATCATGTACATCATCCTGGCGATGGTCATGTTGCTGCGCGGCTTCACCGATGCGGCGATGATGCGCAGCCAGTTGGCATTTGCGGGTCCGGGTTCAGCCGGATATCTGCCGCCGTCGCATTATGACCAGATCTTCACCGCCCATGGCGTCATCATGATCTTCTTCGTGGCGATGCCGTTCATCGTCGGACTGATGAATTTCGCCATGCCGCTGCAGATCGGCGCCCGCGACGTCGCCTTCCCCTACATGAACTCCGTAAGTCTGTGGCTGACGGCAGCCGGTGCGCTGCTCGTCAACCTGGCGCTCGTCTTCGGAGCCTTCGCCCGCACGGGCTGGATGGGCTATCCGCCGCTCTCCGAGCTCCGCTTCAGTCCGGGTGTCGGGGTCGACTATTACATATGGGCGCTGCAGATCGCCGGTATCGGGACGTTGCTTTCGTCGATCAACATGATCGTCACGGTCCTGAAGCTGCGCGCACCCGGCATGAAGTTGATGATGATGCCGATCTTCAGTTGGGCGACGCTGTGCACCAATGTCCTCATCGCGGTCTCTTTCCCGGTGCTCACGGCAACGCTGGCGCTGCTCACCCTCGACCGCTACCTCGGCCTGCATTTTTTCACGAATACCGCCGGCGGCGACCCGATGCTCTATATCAGCCTGTTCTGGACGTGGGGCCATCCGGAGGTCTACATCCTCATCCTGCCGCTGTTCGGTGTCTACTCCGAGATCGTACCAACCTTCTCGGGCAAGAAGCTCTTCGGCTACACCTCGATGGTCTATGCGACCGTCGCGATCACGGTGATATCGTTTCTCGTCTGGGTCCACCACTTCTTCACGATGGGCTCCGGCGGCACCGTCAATGCCTTCTTCGGCGTCACCACGATGATCATCTCCATTCCGACCGGCGTGAAGCTGTTCAACTGGCTGTTCACCATGTTCCGGGGGCGCATCCGGTTCGAGACCCCGATGCTGTGGACGCTTGCCTTCATGGTGACTTTCACCATCGGTGGCATGACCGGCGTTCTGCTCGCCATTCCGCCGGCGGACTTCGTGCTCCACAATAGCGAGTTCCTGATCGCCCACTTCCACAACGTTATCATCGGCGGTGTGCTGTTCGGCGCCTTCGCGGCCTATACCTACTGGTTCCCCAAGGCATTCGGCTTCAAGCTGGACGAGCGTCTTGGCAAGCTCTCGATCGGCCTTTGGGTGGCAGGCTTCTATCTCGCCTTCATGCCGCTTTACGCGCTCGGCTTCATGGGCATGACACGGCGGCTCAACCACTACAGCAATCCCGACTGGCAGCCGTTTCTGATCGTTGCCGCTTGCGGTGCCGCTGTCATTGCGCTCGGCATTGCCACGCAGGTCGTCCAGATCGTCGTCAGCATCCGCAAGCGGTCGCTCGCACTCGACACGACGGGTGATCCGTGGAACGGCCGCACCCTCGAATGGGCGACGACGTCCCCACCGCCTTTCTACAACTTCGCTCAAATGCCAGACGTTACCGAGCGTGACGAATTCTGGAAGATGAAAAAAGAAGGCTGGAAGCCGACGGCACCGGAGACCTACGAGCCGATCCATATGCCGCGGAACACCGGTACCGGCTTCATCATCGCCTTCTTCGCCGTGGTCTTTGGCTTCGCCATGATCTGGCACATCTGGTGGCTGGCCGCGCTCGGCTTCATCGGAATCGCCGCCTCGATGATCATCCATTCCTACAACAAGCACCGCGACATGTCGGTTTCCGCCGAGACCATCGAGGATATCGAACGGCGCCGCTTCGCACAACTCCCGCAGCAGGTCTGAGCCATGCTTCAAAAAGTCACCACTGTCGGCCCTGTTCCGGGCGACGAACACGAACATGATCCAGGAGCCACGACCGTTCTCGGGTTCTGGTTCTACCTGATGACGGACTGCATCCTGTTTGCCAGCGTCTTCGCGTCCTATGTGGTACTCAGCAGTTCCACCGCCGGCGGACCCGCCTCGCACCAGCTATTCGACCTGCCTTATCTGGCGGTCGAAACCGCCTGCCTTCTGGTCAGCAGTTTCACCTACGGGCTGGCCTCGATCGCCATGCGGCAGAACCGGAAGGATGTGGTCCTGACCTGGCTTGCGGTCACCTTTCTGCTGGGGCTTGCCTTCATCGGCATGGAGATCAACGAGTTCTACGGCATGGTTTCCGAGGGTGCCGGACCGGACCGCAGTGCCTTCCTGTCGGGCTTTTTCACCCTGGTCGGCACCCACGGCGTCCATGTGACGATCGGGCTTGGCTGGATGGCGCTGATGATGATCCAGGTCCTTCAGAACGGGCTCGAGGGCGCCAACCACACGCGGCTGATGTGCCTGGGCATGTTCTGGCATTTCCTCGACATCATCTGGATCGGCGTCTTCACGATCGTCTATCTGAGCGGAGCGATGTGATGAGTATGTCGTCTGATACGCCCACCTCTGAAGTCCGCAGCCTGTATCGGTCCTATGTCACCGGTTTCGTGCTGGCGGTTATCCTGACGGCGATTCCGTTCTGGCTGGTGATGGACAAGATTGCGCCGCCTCAGACCCTGTTGCCGGCCATCCTGCTGATCGCTGCCGTTCAGATGCTCGTTCACCTGAAGTATTTCTTCCATCTGACCGGTGTCGATCGTCAGTGGAACCTGGGTGCGCTGCTTCTGACCGGCATCATAATCACGATCGTCTTTGGCGGAACCTTCTGGGTGATGCTCGAGCTTCGCACCAACATGATGCCGTGGATGGACAGTGGCACGCATCAGGCTGCGTCGTCCGCCATGATCACGGGAATCAACATGGAACCGCCGGGGATGAGCAGCGCGGTCCGTCGGGCGGTGTCCTCCACGGCGCAGATGCAGTGAGCCTTTGTCCTGGCTATCCAGTGGGCCCTTCGGGCCGGACAGAATGGCATTCAGTAATTGACCGGGCAGCCATCATCCGGCCTCGCTCACGCATGAAAATCACCATCATGGCGCTTTGGCACCGGCATTTTGAACCAGTGCCAAGTCTGCCGGCTCGCTCGCTTCACCGTATGATGGAAGGCCTTTGGGGCGCGGGAAGACGACGCGCGTGACAGCGCCGTGACTGGACTCAAAGGAAATCGTGCCTTGCAGTTGCGAAGCCAGGCTCTGCAATATGGTTTGGCCGAGGCTCCCTGATTTCAGTTCGTGCATGCGCGGGGGAAAGCCGCTCCCGTCGTCAGCCACCGTCAGCACGCAGCTCTTTTTTCCTGCGGCAAACTTTATCAGGATGCTTCCATCGCTTCGGCCGACAAATGCATGTTTGAGGCTGTTGGTGACCAGTTCGGTGACGATCAGCGACAGGGACATCAACAGATCGAAATCCAATCTCACGGGAGGCGCTTCGATCCGCAACTCGATGTGGGGCGAAGCACTCGCCTGGATCAGAGTCCGACCAAGCTGTTCGAAGTAGCTCGTGAGCGGGAGATCGGCTGCCGCGTGGTCATGCAGCCGGCGGTGAACGCGAGACATCAACTCGAGGCGGCTTCGTGCTGCGTCAAGGGCGTGAGCGCCGGCGCTGTCGGCTTCGATATCCCTCTTCGCCAATTGCAGGATGGCCGCAGCGATTTGGAGATTGTTCGCCACTCTGTGCTGGAGCTCTCGAAACAAGGTGTTCGAATGCTCACGGGCCAGTGCCAGGTCATTGATCGTCAGGTTAAGGACGCGGATGACGCAGAGTTCCAATGCCGCGGTCAAAGTGAATATCGCCATCGTTATCGCATCATGGGGCACCAGAACGAAGGTTCCGTAGGGAGGGAAAAACCAGACCCAAGCCACCATTATGCAGATGACGCAGATTCCGAGGCCAACCCGGATGCCCCCTACGAGGCCGGCCAGCAACATCGCAGGCAGAAACGTTATCGGCTCGAAGCCGTCACTCAGATCCCCGAAAAAGAACCGCGCGATGCCCGCGAGCGCGAACAGGGATGCACCCAGCGCCAGTCCCAGCCAAGGCCGATCGCGGCGGAGGCGACGGAATACGTGGTGAGCGCCATTCTGGAACAATTTTTTCAACCCGAGCCGAAGTAGTCAGTAAAAATCCCGAGATGAATGTTGTCAATTGACACCTGTTCCGTTGGCCCGTGCAGTTCGGTGTGGCGCAGAAGAAGCGGGCGAAGCCATAACGGGCTGGTTGCGAGCCGCGAGAATGTGCGCGCACCACGGCATCCCTGTCTGCAGTCACGGAATCCAGGAACTGCATGTGAGCCTGGTCGCGGCCCAGGGCAATGCGGGCTGGATCGAAGTCCATTCGTTCCCGACCGACGAGTACACGACCCGCCCGCTCCGTCTCGAAGGCCATCTGGCGGTCGTTCCTGATACGCCCGCCGTCGGCGTCGTCTTCGATTGGGACAAGTTGCGGGCGGCGGATATCCTGGAAGAATAGGATCAAGGACGAATAGCAAGGCGGCCGTCTATCGCGGGATAGACGACACCGATCGCTGGTTCGAAGCGCGTTCACGCGGGGATGATTTCGGCAGTCCCTCAAGAAAATGCAAAAAACTTCAGCCGCACGCGAGCAGCGGCGGGACGGAGCGGGCGCATGGCCAACCCACTGGAATAGCAGTGCTTCTGCCTGCCATTCACCATTCACAACTTCACCATTCCCCCTATTCGCTACTCGCTATCTCACTATTCGCTCCTCTCACCTCATCCCCGCCCCGCACCTTGATGCCATACTGCGCCTGTCCTTGCCGGACGGGATGTGATCGCGAGACGTTCAGGTCGCAGGCAGGGAACGGCGCTTCCGCCGGTGGCTAACGTGGCCGCCGTCTGGAGAGGGCTCGACACCATGGTTCCGCCTGCCACTACG